>DASROX010000023.1:0-19458 GCA_035646675.1 Saccharimonadales bacterium (SeqCode) | reverse complement strand
CACTAAAATTAAAAAGCCGGTTAAAAAAAAAGCACCAGCTAAAAAAATAGTAACCAAGCCCAAGGCTAAACCGGTTATTATCGACGTTATCGAAGATGATGATTTTAATGATGCTAATTTTTTTTCTGACGAATCTTTAGCTAAAGCTAATTTAGTTCCCTTGGCCCCCAAGCTAAAAAAATCTGATAATAGTGAAATTTTTAAAGTTGAAGATGAGGAAATAGACGTTCAAAAGAAATTCTTTTCTGATTTAGTATCTGAAATTAAGACTAAGAAGGCGATTGATTTACCGAAAGAATCAGAAATTAAAAAAAATAGGTCGCCGAAGAAAAAAATCAGTTTATATAGTCGCCTAGCGTTTAAGTTTTTATTACTCGTTGGCATTCTAGCAGTTTTAGTTTTTTATTTTTCTTTTTCTAAGCTGACAATTTTAGTTACCCCTCAAGTAGAGGCTATCAGTGACACTTTGTTTTTAAGAGTTGGCGATAATAATAATTCTGTTGATGATGCTCGAGAAAAAGTTAACGGTTCGGTTAACGAATATTCGGTGGAAGTTAATAAAATATATCCCGCCACTGGTGAAGAAGCTTTAGGGGAGGAGGTAACCGGCAAAGTTATTTTAATTAATAATTATGTTAAAGATCAGCCTTTAGTAGCTACTACTAGATTGCTTTCTAGTGATCATAAACTTTTTAGATTGAAATCGGCAGTTATTGTTCCGGCTGGTGGCAAAATTGAGGCTGAGGTTTATGCTGATAAAATTTCTCCGGACATGGCTATTAATTCTGCTCATTTTACCATTCCCGGTCTTTGGGCGGGACTACAGGATAAGATTTATGCTGATAGTGCTGGACCTTTCTCTTATCAAACCAGTTCTGAAAAATATGTTAAAGCCGCTGATCTTAAGTTGGCCCTGCGTGACGTTGATAGTTTAATTATGGCTAAAGCTAAAGAAGGCCAAAATTTTTCTGCCCAGGATATAGTTTTATATCAAATTATAGATTCTGCCGATACTGAAACCGATGCTCAGGCTGGTGATAAGGTTGATAAGTTTACTTTAATTATTAAAGCCAAGGTGGTAGCGGTGGTTTTAGCTAAACAAGACGTGGAAAAATTAGCAACCGCCAAACTTAATTTATTAGTTCCGGATGATAAAGAGCTTTCAGCCTTTAAACCAGAAAGTTTGTCTTATACTTTAGAGAGTTATGATGAAATTGCTAAGACGGCCGCGGTTAAAGCCTCTTTTTCTGGTTTAATGATTCTTAAAAAGAACGCCGAGATAATTGATAGAGAAAAATTAGTTAATCTTAACGCTTCGCAAATTGCTACTTATTTGAGTAATTATCCGGAGATTGGGCATTATGAGTTAAAGTTTTCCCCAAGCTTTATTAAGAAAGCCCCTCACTTAATAGATAGAATCGAAGTAAAAATTGCTAAATAAAAGTTACTAGATATAGATAGTAAAAAACGTCCTTTAAGGACGTTTTTTTGTTTATCTCAAATTGTGAATATTGTGAATAAGGAAGGCGTTCCTAGAATAATCCCAAGAATTTACCGCTACTTTTTTTGGAAGCAATTTTCTTGTTTAAGTAAATATTTTCCGCCTCTTTTAAGGTGGCGCCTTTTAAAATAATGGCACTAATCGCTTTTGCTAAACGAGAGGCTTCTTCAAGCGGGCGTTGGTGAAGATTGCGTCCAATCGCTAATCCGGAACTTCCGCCGACCGCTAGTTGTAATTTTAGAAAAGCTAAGATTTCTTTAGCTGGTTGCTTGCTGCCACCGACACAGATAACCTTGGTTCGTCCGGCGGCTGTAGTCGCTTCTTGGAATTTTAACGCTGTTTGTTTTTTGTCTTTAGCGCCATAAGGATATTTTATTTTTACAAAATCAGCATCAAGTGAGGCGGCTACTCCGGCGGCGCCCGCGATAGTATGAATATCCTCTTCTTTAATATTTTTTCCGCGAGGATATATCCAAAGGATGGCCAGTAAGCCTGCCTGGTGGGCCTCAAAGATGGCCTTAGCGGCTTCAGAGAGCATTTTGGCTTCATATTTATGGCCTAAATAGATAGTGTAGCCAATGGCGCCAATTTTAAGTCCGCTTTGTTTTTTAAATTTAATAATTTCGGCCACGCTCCACAAGGGAGTACTGGAATCCTTTTCTTCATTAGGGCCTAAATTTGTTTTGCCATTTATTTTTACAATATAGGGTAAATTTCGGTAATCAGCACCATATTTAGAAATTAATCCCAAATGAGCCGCCAAAACTCCGCCTTCAGAAGTAGCGGCAATTTTGAAAAAATGTTCGGGGTCATTATCCTCCGGGCTAATCTTTGGACCAAAAAAATCGCTGTTTAAATGTTCCAGTTTTTGATCGCCGGCGATGAGAAATAAATGACCGGTATTTTTAGTTAATAGGGAAAGATTTTTTAAATATTCCGCCCTCTTTTCGGGGGCAACACTTAGGGGAATGGAATTTTTTTTCATATATATTTATAAATTATGGCTAATATGCTATTATTAAATTAGTAATCAGCTCAATTTAGGGGTCTGAATTATATGGATATTATAACATAACTATGGAAAAAGATAAAAAGAAAGATGATATTAATTTAAAAAAATATCATGACTTGGGTGGGCTCACGATAAACAAAATGAATATCGGGCTTTGGTTCTCTGAGAAACACAAAACAATGAGCAAAGCTTTCACGATTTTTTTAATTGTCATTTCGGCATTTTTCTTTATTTACTCTACTTATAACTATATCATGTATTTTTTGAGCGGGGCGGTTGATAATCAAGCTGAAAGCCAGGTAACTTCTCCGCGCAATGTAGTTACTAACATGACGATTGCTCCGATAGAAATTTTTAGAAATAATGATAATTATGATTTAGCGGCTTTGCTTAAAAATCCTAATGATAGTTTTTCGGCAGAATTTGATTATTGTTTTGTTCAAGGAGATATAGAAATTTATTGTGAGCATTCTTTTATTTTACCCGCGGAACAAAAATATATAATAGCTTTGGGTTTAAAAGTTGATTATGTCAGCGTTAACCCGACCTTCCAAACTAAAGATATTTTTTGGAGTCGAGTTAATAAACGAATTATTCCTGATTGGCAAGCTTATTATAGTGACCGAATTAATTTTACGATTTCGGATATTACTTTTTTAGGCGCTTCTCATAGCGGTCTATCAGAGAATCTTAAGCTTAATAGCTTGGATTTTAGAGCGGTAAATAATAGTCCTTATGGCTATTATGAAGTACCGTTTGATATTCTGCTTTACTCCGGTTCGCGATTGGTTGGTGTTCAGCGTAGTATTATTAGTAATTTTTTGGCCGGTGAAAGCCGGTCTATAAAACTTAGCTGGGTGGGTGATTCCGGGTCTATTAGTCGCGTAGAAATAACCCCGCGCTTAAATATTAATGATCAGAATATTTATTTAAAGTATCAGGGATCCAGTAACTAGTATGTTTAGTCGCCTGAAGTCTCATTTCTATAATTTTGATTGGGTTATTATGGCCGCAATTTTATTGCTGGTTACTTTTGGTTTAGTAGAAATTTATAGCGTGGCTTTGGGACGAGAGAGTCTTGATTTACTAAATTTCCACAAGCAAATTGTTTTTGTTATTCTGGGATTTGTTTTATTGATTGCTTTTTCTTTTATTGACTATTATTTTTTAAAAAGTGTTAGTCGTTATTTATTTTTTTTCGGAGTTATTCTTTTGGTTTCGGTTTTAATTTTTGGCGAAACAATCAGGGGTACCAAGGGTTGGTTTAATTTGGCGGGTTTTAGTCTTCAGCCAGTAGAATTTATTAAAATAATTTTGATTTTATTCTTAGCTAATTATTTTTCCGGATTGGCGACCAAAGTCAAAACGACCAAGAATTTTTTTATTTCTGCGGGTTATATGCTCGTTTTTGTAGGGCTAGTTTTAATGCAACCAGATTTTGGTTCGGCTTTAATTTTAAGCGCTATTTGGATAATTTTAATTATGGCGGCCGATTTTAATTTGAAATATTTTTTGGCCATTGGCTTGGTCGGTGTTATCCTTTTTACTTCGGCTTGGTTTTTCTTCTTTAAGGACTATCAGAAAGAGAGAGTAATGACGTTTGTTTCGCCGACAGCTAATTCCTTAGAATCCGGCTACAATATCTCTCAAGCAATAATTGCTATTGGTTCGGGCGGTATAACCGGTAAAGGCGTCGGTTTTGGTTCGCAATCACAGCTCAAATTCTTGCCGGAGGCCCAAAATGACTTCATTTTTGCGGTTATTTCCGAGGAATTAGGCTTTTTGGGGGTTGCCCTGGTATTATCTTTCTATTTTATTCTGTTTTTCCGTTGTTTTCGAATTTTGAAGAAAATCAACAATGATTTCGGGATTTATTTTCTAATTGGTGCCAGTGGCTTGATTTTTATTCAAATGTTTATTAATATTGGTATGAACTTAGGTATTATGCCAGTCGTTGGTTTACCTTTGCCGTTTATCAGTTATGGCGGCAGCTCGCTTTTATCTTTAATGATAATTGTGGGAATCATGCAGAACATCATTATTAAATCAAAAACTAGATATTAAATTTATGGAACTAAAGCTAACAGCGCAAAAGCGCGCCAAAAATGAAAAATTAGACAAAGATTCTTTAGCAGCTGTTTTATATGGAAATGGTATCGAGACTCAAAGTCTTAAATTAAAAGCAGCGGAATTTGTTAAAATTTTTGCCGTAGCTGGTGAATCAAATCTTATTAAATTAGATACTGAAACTGGCATGGTTAATGTTTTAGTAAAGAGTTTGCAAAAACATCCGCTTAAGAATTTTATCAATCATGTAGATTTTTATCAGGTTAACATGAAGGAAAAGGTTAATGCGGAAATTCCTCTACATTTTATTGGCGAATCTAAGGTGGTTAGAGAAATGGGCGGTATGCTTAATAAGGAAATTCATGAAATTGCCGTCGAATGTTTACCAAGTGATTTAGTGGATCATATCGATGTTGATGTTTCTGTTTTAGATTCTTTTGATGACGTTATTAAAATTTCTGATTTAAATATCCCTCAGGGCTTAGAACTTAGTGCCGATAGTGAAACAATCGTGGCCATGGTCATGAAGCCTAAGGTTGAGGAGGAAGAACCAGAGGCGGTTGCGGCTGAGACTGTTCCAGCGGAGATTTCAGCTGAAAGTGAAGAGAAAGACGAAAAGAAATAAATTAAAGTCGCTGAAATATAAAAAGCTCCGAGAGTATCGGAGCTTTTTTAGTTTATTTTTACAGTTAAAAATCTTGACTGTTGTCGCAAGTCTTTAATTATTTTAAGGCGCGCGGTAGGCCAGATTTTTTGAGCCTTAATTTTAATAGTATTTGCTTGCTCTGGGTCTATTTCACAAATCATAAATAGGGAGCTAAAGGCCACTTTTTTAAGTTGCTGAAATAATTGTTGGTAATATTTTAAACCAGCTGCGCCGCCATCAAGTGCTAGTTTTGGTTCACGGCTAATGCTTGGTTCGCTGTTTATTTGTTTTTTGGTTAGATAAGGAAGATTGGCGGTAATTACTAAGTTTGAATCTTTTAAGCTTTTGCAGGGAAGTCGATGTAACAGATTGCTTTCTAAAAAAGCAATTTTTTTATCTAAGTTATGAGCTTTGGCATTTTGGCGAGCGACGTTTACAGCGGCTTTAGAAATATCCAGACCTAAAAAGCTGGAATTATTAAAGATTGTTTCCGTTTGTTTTTTTAACTCGTGGGCGAGCGTAATAATAATAGTGCCGGAACCGGTGCCGATATCTAAAAAATCTAAGCCAGTTTTTTGATGACTGGCGTGATTTAAAATTATTTCCACTAAGGTTTCCGTTTCTGGACGGGGAATTAGGACGTTTTTATTAACTTTAAAGTTTAGGCTGTAAAATTCTTTATAACCGATTAAATAAGCTAAGGGCCAGTTAAGCAGACGTTTTTTTTCGGCCGCTTTAAATTTTTTTATTATTGTGGGCGACACTATTTCTGACTGATGTACAATGATAAATTCTCGTGGCTTAGTCATTAAAAAAGCCAGAAGAAGTTCTGTTTCTAAGAGGGGGATTTTTGATTCTTGGATTAGCTCTTGGATATTCATTATTTTTCAACGTCGGCCTGCACCTTAGCCGCCTTTTTAAGAGCCTTAATAATTTCGTCAATTTCGCCATCCATAATTCTGATAATACTATGCCAGGATTCGTTAATACGATGATCAGTGACTCTATCTTGAGGAACATTATAGGTTCTGATTTTATCAGAACGGTCACCACCACCAACCTGATTTTTACGGGTACTAGATTCGCTAGCCATTCTTTCGTCTTCTTGCTTGGCTAAGATTCTGGAGCGTAAGACTTTAAGTGCTTGTTCTTTATTTTGATGTTGAGATTTTTGGTCTTGGCAACTGACGATAATTCCAGTGGGGATATGTAAGACGCGAATAGCGGAGTAGGTAGTATTAACGCTTTGTCCGCCCGGTCCGCTGGAGCAAAAAGTATCAATGCGAATATCAGCCGCCTTGATTTCAATATCGATTTCTTCGGCTTCCGGCAAAACAACGACCGTGGCTGTTGAAGTATGAACCCGACCCTGTTTCTCGGTTTCGGGAACGCGCTGAACCCTATGAGTGCCGGCTTCAAATTTTAAGAGACCATAAGCACCTTGGCCTTTGACGGTAAAAATTATTTCTTTGTAACCGCCAATTCCTAAGACACTGGAATCTATTAGTTCCATTTTCCAGCCCTGGCGCTCACAGTAGCGAGAATACATTCTAAACAAATCACCGGCGAATAAGGCCGCTTCATCGCCGCCCGCGCCCGCTCTAATTTCTAAAATAGCGTTTTTTTTATCATTAGGGCTTGAGGGATTTATTTCCTCGTCTAATTCTTCTTTTAATTTTTCTGCCCTGGCTTCCAGTCCGGCCAGTTCTTCTTCGGCCATTAACTTTAATTCCTGATCGCCACTGGCGATTACCTCCTTATCCTGAGAGATATTAGCGTTTATTTTTTCTAGTTCGTTTATTAAATTAAGCGCTCGTTTAAGACCGGCATGTTCTTGCGATATTTTTATCATTCTGTCCTTATTTTTGCCTAAGTCCGGGCTAGATAGTTGGGTTTCTAGTTTGGCAAATTTTTGTTTGATGTTTTCGTACATATTTTTATAAGTGACTACTCATTAACTCTCAATTCTTGATTTAGCTAACAAAAAAGCAATCAGTTATAATCATTTTAGCATAAATATGCTTAATAATTAAAGTTGATTGCTTTTTTAAATTTTGCTATTTTTTGTTCAACGTAACTTGAGCGATTTTCTTGATGTCTTTAGTTTTAACAACTACTTCTTTTTTAGCTCTTTCTACGGCTCGTTTGGCGCGTTTAATTTTCTTACCTTTTTTGTCGCTGTCAGATTCTTTAGCGGAAACCTTAGCTTCAAATTTTTCAACGCGGCGAGCAGTGTCAACTAATTTCTGTTTGCCAGTATAAAAAGGATGACAAGCGGAACAAAGTTCAACTTTAATTTCCGGTTCGGTGGAGCCGGTTACAAAATTATTGCCACAAACGCAGGTTACCTTGCAGTCTGAGTAATACTTAGGATGGATATTGCTTTTCATAAGTGAAAATAAAAAAATTTTATTGATTTTAAATAAAATTTCAACTATTAGTTATCTTTATTTTATGGTATTATTATGCTATCATAACTTTTAAATTTAATCAATAGCCGCCGGATAATGATAAATACTCAGAAAGGGCTTGTTTCTTTATGACGAAAATACATAATATTGCTAAAAATACATCATATTTGACATTGGCCCTAGTCATGCAAAAGATAATTTCTTTTACTTATTTTACCCTTTTGGCGCGTTATTTGGGACCGGAAGATTTGGGAAAGTATTATTTTGCTATTTCTTTTACTACTATTTTTGCCATTTTTATAGATTTAGGGTTTGTTAATGTTTTAACTAGAGAAATTGCTAAAGATAATGCCAAGGCTAATCGTTTCTTGGGTAATGTTTTGGGGATGAAGTTGCCGCTAGCTGTTTTTTCAATGCTGGCGGTTTTTATATTAATTAATATTCTTCACTATGATCCTTTAATAAAAACTCTGGTTTATATATCAGGTATCTCCATGGTTTTAGATTCTTTTACCATAACCTTCTTTTCGGCGGCGCGGGGCTTTCATAATCTTAAATATGAGAGTATTTCTTCAGTTGTTTTTCAACTCATTATTTTGATATTTGGTTATGGCGCCTTAATTTTGGGTGGCGGCTTAATACCGGCAATAGCGGCCGTGGCCTTAGCTAGTCTTTATAATTTTATTTACTCATATAGTGTTATTGTTCATAAACTAAAAATTTCTGTTAAAATATTTTATGATAAGCCAATTATCAAAAATATTATTAGTATCAGTTGGCCCTTCGCTGTTTTTGCGATCTTTCAAAGATTATATACTTATTTAGACTCAGTCTTATTGGCGTTTTTTGCGGGGAATGCCTCAGTCGGTTTATATCAAATTGCCTTTAAAATAATTTTTGCCCTCCAATTCCTACCGATGGCTTTTACAGCGTCTCTTTACCCGGCAATGAGTTCTTATTGGCAGAATGATAGGCGACAATTAGCGATTTCTTTTGAACGAGCTCTGAATTATTTAACTATTATCTCGTGGCCGATAATTTTAGGCATTGTATTGTTAGCTGATAAGATAGTTTTATTATTTAAAGCCGAATTTACTGAGGCCGTCTTGCCTTTGCAAATTTCCATGATTGCTTTATTTTTTATATTCATTAATTTTCCGGTCGGTTCTTTGCTTAATGCCTGTGACCGCCAAAAACGTAACACGTTTAATATGGGCTTAGTGACCGTCGTTAGTGTTATCTTAAATCTTATTTTGATTCCACGCTTTCAGGTTGTTGGCGCTAGTATTACGGTTTTGGTAACTAACATTTTAATGTTTGTTTTAGGGGTGACGGTTGTTAGTAAAATTATTGATTATCATCCCGCTAAAAATTTAATTGTTTTTTCTAAATCTCTTTTGGCCGCCGGGCTAATGGCCGCTTTCATTTTTTTTGGTAAGGAACACGTCCATATTTTAATTTTAATTCCGGCGGGTGGCATTTTGTATTTTTATTTTCTATATTTATTTGGTGGTTTTAAAAAGGATGACGTCACGGGCGTTTTAAAATCGTTTAAACTATGAAGACTTTGCTTTTAACTCTAGAATATCCGCCTTTTAACGGCGGGGTGGCCAACTATTATGCTAATTTGTTTAAGTATTGGCCGAAAACAGCCAGCCTGGAAGTGATTGATAATAATCAAGGGGCGCTAGTTAAAGGTGGAAAATGTGCTTGGTGCAAGGTTGTTGCTAAAATTTTACGGTATAAAAAAAATACGGGCTTTGATTATTTATTGGTGGGCCATATTTTACCGCTGGGTACGGCTGCTTATCTAGCGTCTAGAATAAATTTTTTTAAATATGGTATTATTCTTCATGGTCTAGATTTCTCTCAAGCTATTTCTCGTCCGCGCAAACGTTTTTTAACCCGTTTAATTTTAAATAAGGCCGACAAAATAATTTGTGCAAATTCACGGGTGGCGCAAATGGTTATTGATTTCAATCAACAGTTGGCCGACAAGGTTAAAATTGTTAACCCGGGCGTAGAGCCGCTAGCCAATCAAGCTAATCTTGAAAAAGTTCAAAAATTTAAACAACAGTACGGTCTAGAAAATGTTTTTACGCTGTTAACCGTCGGACGTTTAACTTTAAGAAAGGGTGTGGATGCTGTTATTCAGGCTTTAAGCAGTCCGGAAATTCAAGGCTTAACGCTTAAATATTTTATCGCCGGCGTCGGTCAACAAGAAAAATATTTACGTGATTTAGCTAGTCAGTCGCCTTTTAAAGATAGAATTATATTTTTGGGAGAATTGTCAGAAGAAGATAAGTGGATTTGGCTTAATGTTTGCGATGCTTTTATCATGCCGGCCCGGGAGATTGGCCATGATTTTGAAGGCTTTGGCATTGTTTATTTAGAAGCTAATTTAGCGGGGAAGCCGGTTATTGCCGGTAATTCCGGAGGCGTGAAAGACGCTGTTTCTGATATGGAAAATGGTTTATTGATAAATCCTGAAAAGCTCGCTGAAATTACTAAGGCAATTATTAAGCTCGCTGAAAATAAAAATTTGGCTTTTGAATTGGGAGAAAAGGGAAAAAGACGTGCGCAAACTAAATTTAATTGGGAAGGCCAAGCTAAGAGTCTGTATCAAATAATTAAATAACAAAAAATATGATCTCAGTAATTATTCCTTTATATAATGGGGAAAAAACAATCGTTAAAACTTTAACTAGCTTAATTAATCAAACATATCAAGATTTTGAAGTAATAATCATTAATGACGGCTCAACTGATAACTCGGAAGTGATTGCTAGTTCCTATTTACAAAAAATTCAAAGCAATAATCGTTTCTTTTTCTTAAGTCAAGATAACCAGGGTGCTCCGGCTGCCAGAAATAAAGGATTTAAAGAATCAAAAGGGGAATTTATTTTGTTTTGCGACGCCGATGCTATTTTAGCGCCAATGGCGCTAGAAGCAATGCTGAATAATTTACAGCGTCATCCGGAAGCCAGTTACGCCTATTCTTCTTTTAATTGGGGGAAAAAACTTTTTCGGCTTAACGAATTTAATCCTGAACAATTAAAAACCGCGCCTTATATTCATTCCCTCTCCCTTATTAGACGGGTTGATTTTCCGGTTACTGGTTGGGATGAAAGTATAAAAAAGTTTCAAGATTGGGACTTATGGCTGACAATGTTGGAGCAGAAAAAGATTGGTATTTGGATTCCTCAGGTGTTATTTAAAATTCTTCCGGGCGGGACAATGAGCTCTTGGTTACCGTCGTTTGCCTATAAGTTATTGCCATTTTTGCCGGTGGTTAAAAAATATCAGACTGCCATGCAAATAATTAAACAAAAACATGGCCTTTAAGAAAATATTTTTAAAATATGTTTTGTTGGGATTTTTAATCTTTTTGGCGATTTTGGCGATTATTGTTTTTGTGCTTAGCGGGCGGGTAACTAATGAATCGGAAACGGTTAAGATTAATTTTCATAATCAAATTATAAATGCTGAAATCGCACGCTCGCCTTATAAGATTTATAATGGTTTAAGCAATCGCCAAAGCCTTTGTCTGGATTGCGGTTTGTTGTTTATTTTTTCGGATTTAGATCAGCGGACATTTGTGATGCGTGATATGCTGTTTCCGCTAGATATCATTTTTATTGCTAAGGGCCAGGTGTTGAAGATTTATGAAAACTTAGCGCCCGAAGGAGCTAATCCTCAAAATCTATATAATAGCGAATTTCCGGCTGATCAAGTTTTAGAAATTAATGCTGGCCAAGCTAAAATTTGGGGAATTAAAGTTGGTGATGAATTAATTATTGATTAGTATGAATAAACTTAGTAAAAATATTATTTTAATCTTAGGTTTTTTGGCTGTCTTGGAAGCCTTATCATTCTTAGGATTTCTTCATCCCCTAGTTAACCAGATTATATTTATTGCGCTCTTAGTCGCAACTATTATAATTACGGCTTATAGTTTGGAAAATGGCTTACTGATAGTTTTAACCGAACTTATCGTTGGTTCTAAGGGTTATCTCTTTTATTTGCCTTATTCAGATGAAAAAATGTTGTCTTTGCGTTTAGCGATTTGGTCAGTTTTTATGCTGATTTTTGTTTTTAAATTAGCAAATCAGTTAATTCGTCTCGGAAATAAATCAGAGTACTTAGCACGAATGAAAAAATTTATTTTTTGGCGCCCATTTTTAGGTTTAGCTATTTTTGTTTTTCTGGGCTTGATTTCTGGTTTAATTTATCATAATGGGATAACGAATATTTTTTTAGATTTTAACGCTTGGCTTTACTTTTTAATTTTGTTGCCGGCGAGTGCCTTGGATTTAAAAACTGAAAAATTAAAAATTATTTTTTTGGCAGGGGCGTTGCTAGTGGCTTTAAAGACTTTAATTCTTTTGGGCTTGTTTTCTAATAATTTTAGTTTCGCTCCGACAATTTATGGCTGGCTTCGAAAAACTTTAGTTGGTGAAATGACTGCGGCGAGCGGTTGGAATCGAGTATTTATTCAATCGCAAATTTTTCCAATAATTGCTTATTATTTTTTATTATTTAAAGCAGCCACTTATGGGCGTTTAGCTGATATATTCAAAAAGAAAAATTGGCTTAACTTGATTATCGCCGCTTTATTTTTTAGCACTTTGCTTATTAGCTTATCTCGTAGTTTTTGGTTTGGTTTCGCGGTAGCTATTATCTTAGCGTTAGTTATTGTTTGGCGCTTATATTCTTTAAAACGAGTATTAATTATTAGCGTTTGGTTATTCGCGTCGGCGGTCTTGGGAGCATTAATGATTATGGCTGTCACCCCGAAGCTGATTGGCAATCTTGATAATCAAGTTACGGGACGTTTAGGAAATAAACAAGAAGCGGCTGTGGTTTCTCGTTGGTCATTATTGCCAGCACTCGTTAAAGAAATAAAAAAGAACCCTATTTCTGGCCAGGGTTTTGGCGCCACGGTTACTTATATTTCCAGCGACCCGCGAGTTATTCAAAATAATCTCGGCGGAGCTTATACTACATATGCTTTTGAATGGGGGTATTTAGATATTTGGTTAAAAATTGGAATTTTGGGCTTAATTGCTTATTTCTGGTTATTCTTTAAACTTATTAAAATAGCAATTTTAAAAGCCAAGGGTCAAGAAATTGGTTTTTATTTTAGTTTAGTGGCCGGCTTAATATTTTTAGCCGCCCTTAATATTTTTACGCCTTATTTAAATCATCCACTAGGCATCGGCTTTATTCTCATTAGCTCTTGTCTAATTTGTAAAGATAGAGTATATTAAACATAATTAATTTTAATAAATTAAAAGTTATGAATGAGCAGATAATCTCTCAAGAAGGGTACAATAAAATCCAAGATGAGCTTACTTATTTAACGACAACTAAGCGTAAAGAAATTGCCGAAAGAATAGAAAGAGCTAAAGATCTGGGGGACTTAAGCGAAAACGCTGAATATAGCGAAGCGAAAGATGCTCAGGCTTTAAATGAAGGCAGGGTTTTAGATCTTACGAGTATTTTAAAAAATGTGACTATCGTTGAAAATAGCGGCCCTAGTGGCGAAGTC
The DNA here is from genome assembly GCA_035646675.1 of Saccharimonadales bacterium (SeqCode). Taxonomy (GTDB): domain Bacteria; phylum Patescibacteriota; class Patescibacteriia; order Patescibacteriales; family UBA12465; genus UBA12465. The sequence goes on along the minus strand of DASROX010000023.1, from coordinate 6,270 downwards.
GTTATGGGCGCTAAAGTTACAGTTGTTAGCGCTGGCCAGGAAAAACAATATACGATTGTCAGTTTTAACGAAGCTGATCCTTTAAACGGTAGAATTTCTAATGAATCGCCACTGGGCGTTGCTTTTTTACATCGCCATAAAGGCGATCAAGTTGAAGTGGAAACTCCGCGCGGTTTGGTAAAATATAAAATTACAAAAATTGAATAAAAATTATATGGCTGGCGCTAATCACGAACAAGTAAAAGATGAGGCGACAAAAATTAGTGAGCGCGAAGAGCGTTTAAAAAAGTTAGTCGAAATAAGAGAGCAGGGTTTAAATCCTTACCCCGCTAAAACTATCAGAGACCATAATATCGCTGAAGTTTTGGAGTCTTTTGAAAAACTTGAGGCCGCGGCCAGTATAATTAATATTGCCGGACGCTTAAGAAGTGTTCGTAGTCATGGTAATTTAACTTTTGTGGACTTGGAGGATGAAAGTGGACGCCTGCAAGTTGCTTTGTCTAAAAAAGAACTGGGCGCTGAAAGTTATAAAAATTTTGTAAAGTTAATTGATAACGGCGACTTTATTTCGGTTGCCGGTATTTGTTTTTTAACCCATAAAGGTGAACAAAGTTTAATGGCTAAGAGTTGGGCAATTTTAACAAAGTCCTTAAGGCCAATTCCTGATGCTTGGTACGGCTTAAAAGATGACAATGATAGGTATCGCAAACGTTATCTTGATTTAATTTTATCTCCGGAAGCGAGAGAGGTGTTTCGGAAGAAAGCGAAGTTTTGGGAAGTAACCAGAAACTTTTTGAAGACCCGCGGTTTTTTTGAAATTGAAACCCCGACTTTAGAAACAACGACTGGTGGCGCGGAAGCCAATCCTTTTAAAACCCATCATGACGATTATGATTTAGATGTCTATTTGCGTATCTCGGTTGGTGAACTTTGGCAGAAACGCTTAATGGCCGCCGGTTACGAAAAAACTTTTGAAATTGGTCGTGTTTATCGTAATGAAGGTTCCAGCCCTGACCATCTTCAAGAATTTACTAACATGGAATTTTATATGGCTTATGCCGATTATGAAATTGGCATGAAGGTTGTTCAAGATTTATATCAAGAATTAGCCCAACAAGTATTTGGCAAAACCAAGTTTGTTACCAGAGGAATGGAATATGATTTAGCTGGTGATTGGAAACGTCTTGATTATCAAACTGAAGTTCTACGTCAAACAGGTATTGATGTTTTGCAGGCTACTGAGGCTGAAATGAAAGCTAAATTAGAAGAATTGCAAGTTAAATATGAGGGTGATAATCGCGAACGCTTAATGGATACGCTTTGGAAATATTGTCGCAAAACTATTGCTGGTCCAGTATTTTTAATTAATCATCCGAAATTAGTTTCGCCTTTGTCTAAGGCTAAAACTGATAACCCAGAACTTACTGAGCGTTTTCAAGTTATTATTGCTGGTAGTGAAATGGGAAATGGTTTCTCGGAATTAAATGACCCAGTTGATCAGTATAATCGTTTTGCTGCCCAGCAGAAATTAATTGATAGAGGCGATAAGGAAGCGATGATGCCGGATTGGGAGTTTGTAGAAATGTTGGAATATGGCATGCCACCGACTTGCGGTTTTGGTTTTGGCGAAAGATTATTCGCGTTTATGATGGATAAGCCGATCAGGGAAACAACTTTGTTTCCGCTGATGCGACCGAAGATTGAGGAAATTCCAGAATAATAATATCCGTTTTAAATTCGGGGATCGTCTAATGGTAGGGCTCCAGGTTCTGGTCCTGGCTATCGGGGTTCGAATCCCTGTCCCCGAGCAAATAGACAAAAATACCACTTTCGTGGTATTTTTGTTATATAAAATATTAAATTAATTATGGAAAAATTCTTTGTTATTTTTTTTATTTTCATCGGGCTTACTTTAGCCTCTCAGTCTAATGCTGCAAGTTTAGCCTCTGTTTTAAAAGGTAAAATTCTTTTACAAACCGATGCTCACGGCGAAGCCTGGTATGTTTACCCTAATGATTTAAAAAGATATTTTTTGGGGCGGCCAGATGATGCTTTTATGATTATGATAAAATTGGGTTTAGGTGCTACACATTCGTTTATTAGTAGTAATACAATTTTTCCAATTTCAGTTAGTGGTAAAATATTATTAGACGTCGAGTCTCATGGTGAAGCTTATTATATTAACCCTAAAGATAGAAAAAAATATTATCTTGGTCGACCAGCCGATGCTTTTTCCATTATGAGACAATTATCTTTAGGTATTACAACAGCTAATCTATCTTTAATTCCTGTTGGTGACATAAATGATACTACCTTTATTTATGAACAGAAACAAATAACAGTTAATGCTGAAACTTTTATAATTAAGGTTGCAACTATTGATTTAACCTCGCCAAGTTTAAAAATAATCACCGATACAGCTAGTGATAATAATTGTACAACTGATTGTCCGGTAAAATCATTAGCTGATTATGTTGCTTTTAATAATGCTCAGGTTGGTGTTAACGGTAGTTATTTTTGTCCAACTGCTTATAGCTATTGCGCAATTACTAAAAATTATTTTTTCTACCCAGTTTATAATTCTCGTTTAGGAAAAATGATTAACGAGGACCAACTTAAATGGCCCACCACTGGTCCAATTCTTGTTTTTGATGCAAGTAATCATCCTTATTTTTTTCTTAGCACTCAAACCTTTAAAGATGTTGTTACTTTTGAAAAAACTTATAATACAAAAATTCAAGCAGCGATATCTAACAAACCAGCCTTAATTTATAACAGTGTTAATATTATTAATACTCAAGAGCTAGACGATAAACAAAGAACAATTAAAAGTTATCGCAGTGGTTTGGGAATTAAAAATAATAAAGTTTATTTAGTAGTGGTAACTAGTGCTACGGTTATTGATTTAGCAAATATTATGGAGTTTTTAAATATGGAGCAGGCTATTAATTTAGATGGTGGTGGTTCATCGGCTCTTTACTACCAGGGAACTTATAAGGTTGGGCCAGGGCGTAATTTGCCAAATGCAATTATTTTTAAAAAATAATTTTAATTATTAGAATACAAAATAAATGATTTAAAATGGATTAATAAAGAAAATTTAAAAGACTATAATTTTTTATCAACTACAAGGCCTTTTATTGACTCGATTTAATATAATAAAGTTCCAACTATATCCCAGTCCCCGAGCAAACATAAAAATAGGCTAATTTAAGCCTATTTTTTGTTATATCATTGACAATTATTTATAATTATGATATAGTTATTTTATCAAAATAATTTGCACGCTCTTTAAAAAGAATGAATCTATGGCCTGTACAGTACAGCTACAGAGAAGTGCATTAAACCCGTCTGTTTATAAGGGGTTAGTTTTTATGGATAAGTATAAACCATAAAAACTCTAGGAATGAAAACGTATCGGATAGTGAAGAATGTTTATCGCAATTTAATTGCAAAAGAAGATGGTCAGGACAGTTTATCAAACATTATCTCTCAAAAACAGCCAGATAACGTTGTTTGGCAAAAAGAATTAGAAGAAGAAATTGATATTAACTATTTTCCTCCAAGAAGAATAAGCATGGAAGGATATTTAGGCTCAGTGGATATTAATTTTGAACTTCAGGTTTTTGAAGAAAATAAAAATGAGTGGTTGTTTCTTGGCTTTCTTAGAGAAAAATTTGATGATTAAAAGATTGGACTTACTTGTAATGAGTAGGTCCTTTTTTCTTACAAAACCGTTCCAACTATATCCCAGTCCCCGAGCCAGCTTTAAAATTGCCCTAAAGGCGATTTTTTTGTATAATGAAAATATATAATTTAAATAATAATGGTATAAGAATGATGATTTTGGTAACTTAATACATGATTTTCTTAATTTTCCAAAACCCATGAATAAATTCAAACAAATCTGGAGCAATCTGCAATCGAACTTTTGGTTTAGGCCTTTGCTGATTGTTTTATTTAGTATAGCCCTTGCTATAGGATTGATTAAAGTAGACTCTGCAGGAAGTGATCTATGGCTTGCCCAGTGGTCGCTTATGTTTGGGGCTGGGCCGGAAGGTGCACGCACGATGATGTCCACAATTGCCGGTTCGATGATGACCGTGGTTGGCGTTATGTTCTCCATGATCCTGGTAGTGCTGGCCCTGGCTTCGAGTCAATACACTTCACGAATACTTAACAACTTTATTCGCAACCGTATTACTCAGGTCGTGTTTGGAATCTTCGCCGGAATTTTCACCTATTGTCTGATTGTATTACGCACAATTCGTGGCGGCGAAATTGGATTCGTTCCGGGCATGGCGGTATTTTTCGGTTTTGCGCTTGCTCTCGGAGGTATTGGTGCCCTTATGTTTTTCATTCATCACATCGCCTCTTCTATCCAGGCCTCTAGCATCATCTCCTCGGTCGCTCAGGAAACAATCGCAGCCGTTGACCGACTGTTTCCGGAAAAACTTGGGGAAGATTCGAACAAAGATGAAGATGAACAATCCCACCTGATCCGGAATAATTGGCACGCCATTGCAGCCTGGGAAAGTGGCTATATTCAGTACATGAACAACGAGGCGCTCCTGCGCTTGGCACGGGAGCAAAAAACCATCGTTATGATGAAATACGGCATCGGTGAGTTTGTTGTCCAGAATACCACTCTGGCCTCACTCGCAATGAAACAGCCACCGAACGACGAGACTATTGCAGCCTTACAAGCTTCTTTCATCATCAACTCTCACCGCAAGGTTGAGCAAGATGTGAATTTCGGCATTAGGCAAATTGTTGATGTGGCCCTGAAAGCACTCTCTCCCGGCGTCATCGACACGACAACAGCTGTGATGTGCGTTGATTATCTGACGACGATTCTGGCACGGATAGCACCCCGGCAAATTCCCACATCGCATCACTACGAGAAAGGCACATTGCGAATGATCACCAAAGACCCGAACTTTGAAAGTCTGTTGGCCGAATCATTTGACCAAATTCGATTTAGCGCCAAAGGAGATGTTGCCATTATATCGCGAATGCTCTACGCTTTTAAAACACTTGCCGAATTAACGTCCAGCCCTCTCCGCCGACAGGCACTTCACGAACAAGTACAATTGATCGCCGAGCAGGCTAAGCGAACCCTCGAGTCACCTCATGACAGTGAGAAAATTAATGTGTTGCTAGAACAAGTGCGAGAAGCCCTCAACGCTGACCCCGTTGTGTGCGCGGATGAGCGGAAGTGATGATTTTACACAAGAGCGTACAGACAACTCTACGGCAAAGACGGCCGCTTATACAAAATATTGTATGAGATACCTCCTATCTGTATCATGTCGGCACACCACCTTCATATTCAGAGTTCTAAACTCGTCCCTTACGGGGAGCATATAGTAATAAAAAAATACATTTCGGCGCGCATCATAAATAATTGAGCATCACTTTTAATTAATAGATATGAAGCCAAGACGTTTTTTATAGGTAGATTAATAGGTCTTATAATTTTGGGGGCGTGTGCTTTGATTTGGTATATATTTTTTAAATAAAAAAGTTCGGAAGCTGTCCCCGTATGCGAGCAGATTGACAAAAATATAGCTTTATGCTATATTTTTTGGTTATAAAGAACATTTACAAATAAAGTTAATTATAGGAGATTTAACAATGAAAAAAGTTAATTGCAATTGTGGTAGAAATATTGAAGTTAGGGGTGGCATAGTCGGTCTCACAAAGAGATTTCCTCAGGAAATTTATATCTGTGAATGCGGGACTGCCTACATTCCAACAACTCTTGGCTGCTTGGTTTTTAACAGAACTTTCCAGGAAAATAATGCTGAACCGGAAGTTTTAACTAAGGATGAATATCAAAAGTACAAAGAAGAGGAACTAAAAGTTGCCAAGGAGCTTGGTCTTAGGCCGGAAGAAGCAATTATTGAAATTCCAGCCAAGGAATTGTTTGATTAAGTAGATGCAGATAAATATACTGCTTTCTACGATAAGCCTTTCATCACGAAGGGCTTTTTTATTTTCCCAAAACCGTTCCAACTATATCCCAGTCCCCGAGCAATACAAAAAAGAGTAGATTAATCTATTCTTTTTTGTATGTCTTAGGAAAAGATAGGGATTCGAACAAGCAGCGAGCGAGATATGAGACGAGTCGGAAGACGAGGCGAATAGTCGAGCGACGATAAGCGCGAGCGTGCGTAGCGCTTAGCGGCTGGTTTGGACAAGTGAGCTCCGCCCACTACGGGGCGGAGTGAGCGCGATAAATCCCTGTCCCCGAGCAAAGAAAAATAC
>DASROX010000022.1:0-7337 GCA_035646675.1 Saccharimonadales bacterium (SeqCode) | reverse complement strand
AGGTTTGTCAATATTTAATAGATAAAAAATTGACTAAGTAAAATTAAATCATGACGCTTACTTTTTATTAGAATACTATTCAGTAGTTTTTCCATCAAACTCTTCGTCATTAAGATTAGCCTCTTCCTTGGTAAGCCTAACAATTTGGTCTTTATGATGAGCTGGAGAATAAATTGTATATAATTTTAAATCTTCTGTCTCAGAAATATTGATAATATTATGTTCCGCTCCGGCAGGCACAACTATGGCTGAACCATCAATAACCATATATTCAGTATCATCAATTATACATTTGCCCGCTCCTTTTTCAAAGCGAAAAAATTGGTCATTCTCCGAATGAGTTTCTAAACCAATTTCTTCTTTTGGCTTTAACGACATTAAAACTAATTGACTATGTTTTCCTGAATAAAGAACTTTGCGAAAATAATTATTTTCCAAAGTCTCCTTCTCAATGTTTGCATTAAATCCTTTCATACATTTATTTTTTTAAATTAATTTTATAAATCACTCTACAACATAAACTATACCAAAAAATCGCCCAAAAGGCGATTTTGATTCAGTGCGGAGAGGGTGGGACGATGTTAGAACGGTTGCAAATTTTGTTTCTGTTAAATTTACTTAATTTTTACTTTTTATTCTTTATCAGTAAATATCACTAGTCGCTGGGAATAACTTTCGGAAGTTTTATCCCAGGTTCCCTCGCAAGTAATAAGATTAAGATGCGACTTCCCATCACTTGAAATAAACACATCTGAAGCGTCCGCTTTCGGGTCAAACCTTCGAATGGTGCGCACTACGAAGGAAATAATTACCCCCTGATCATCTTCAATATATAATTTATCCCCTTTACGTAATTTATATAAATTATCAAACACCGACGGTTCCCCGCCTTTCCAGCCATAGTGTCCGGCGACAACTGCGCTACCATTCTCTCCGGGACTCGGTCCTAATTTAAACCAAGCAACATTATCTTGATTTTTCGGAATATCCATTTCTCCATTAGGAGTAAGACCGACTTGTTCGAAAGCGGCGTCAACATTAATCTTGGGGATCTTCAGACGAGTCGGCAACCCAAAATCTGTTTGTTCTTGTTTTGAGGAAATTACAGAATTTGTAATAAACCCGTCTGGACTGTTCTGGATTTGGTTCTTGGGGATAAAATAAAAAAAGAGTAGCAAAAAAAATGCTAACCCAATAACGGCCACTGGCAATAATATTCGTCTTAATAAAATTTTTGCTTGCATAGGTTCTCCAAAAGATTCATACCGGAAGAGCCCCGCTAAAACGAGGCTCTTTCTATTTCTAGGCCAAATATATTTACTAATTCTGCCAAACGCTTAGACTAAGCCTTAATTTTTTTCAGAACGACAACCAGCGAAGTTGAAGCTAATATGAGAAGGCCGAAGAGTATGATGATATTCCATGGAGTACTATTCTCTCCAGGAGCAAAACCAGTATTCGGCAGGGCTGGAGCCGTAGTAGCTAAAGGGGTAACCAAGGGCGCGGCGACAACAGTAGTTGTGGCTACAAATGCGGCTATATCATTATTAGTTATTGTGCAAGTCTTATTGTCACCGGAAGCAAGAGTAATATTACCGCTAGCATCACAACCACCGGAAAATGTTTGGGTATAGTTAGAATCAGCAGTTTCGGTCACGATATATATAGCCGGCGCTGAAAAAACATTAGTCACACCAGAGACGACCAAGGTACCGTTGACAAACAATGGAAAATCGGCGACAGTTTTAGTTCCGCCATCGTCGTTAACTACTATTTTGACAACATTAATTGTCGAGGTGGCCACAACAACTGCGGGCGCTGCTATATCATTATTAGTTACTGTGCAAGTCTTATTGTCACCGGAAGCAAGAGTAATATTACCGCTAGCGTCACAATCCCCACTAAAACTCGACGCGTAAGAGGAATTTGCATCTTCGCTGACAACATACGTGCCGGACGAAAGCGAATAAGAAGTACCCAGCATCGTAGTTCCGATCGCCGGACTTCCTGTCACATCAGCTCCAGAAAGTTTTACATGCAAATTGAAAAGAGAAGCCGTCGCTGTGCCACCATTATTATTTATTACTTGTTTAATAACATGCAAAGTAGCCGGACTAGCAGTACAGGTTGGTACGGTAATAGTGTCTGTGTCGGAGGTAATTGTTCCGCCAAAGGCCAGGGATCTTCCTATCCACGTGGTGTTAGCACCCACCGTGATGGCCGATGACCCTGGTTGAATGATGTTTCCCATAAACGTCGTATTGGCAGCCAGTGTTGTCGCCGCAGTCGGCGTCCAAAAAACATCGCACGCTGAGGCACCATTTAAGGTAACAACCGCGCCGGCCGTCGACGTAAACGCGCCATCGGGTCTAAAGATGTATGTTCCGCTCCCACTCAGCGTAAGTGGACCGCCTACATCCATCGCTCCCGCGCTACAATACACTCCGGGAGTGTAAACACCGATAGCCCCGTGAGTTGTATCAGTCGAGAGGTTAATCGCTCCAGATGGGAAAGTGAATGTACATGGCTGGGAATTCAAAGCGGATAAGGCACTACCTAAATCTGTTCCGGCCGTAGCATAGGGAGCACCAACTCCGTAATTCGTATGTGTCCCTGCGGGGGCAACCGCCGGTCCTGTAGTAAATCCAACATCGCCGTTGATCGTGGTTCCGGCCGTCGTGTTGGTGTAGGTACCAGCCAAAATACCATAGGTAGCCGCTGCACCCAGAGATGGCGTCGTTGCCGCGAACGCAGCGATTGACCCCGTGAGACCAAAGGCCAAGCAAAAAACCGCCGCTCCTCCTAAAACCTTAGTAAATATTTTCATATTTGTTAAATCTTGTTTAAAAGATTTTAATTTTTAAAGACAATTTTAATTAGTATGTTAAATAAAATATTGTTAATTTATTGATTAGCTATTAATATTATAGCATACTACCATCCTCACTCTCAATAGCCCCCGCGGGATTCAAAAATTTAGCTATAAATAACTTTTACCCTTGAGAAATATTAAACACTCCTCAACGACAAAATAACAAGGTTCGAACTGAGAAATACCCCATAACAAAAGGACGAAATGAGCTTTTGAGCCTACTTCGTCCCACTCTGTTATGGCGTTACCAACCACACCGCCGATAATTGCCCCAGTTACGCCCGCAATATGCCATTATCAATAATTCCAAAGAAAACATCTGGTAAAACCGATTTTAAATTAATTTTAAATGACACGAGAGAGGCAAGACAAAAGAGTTAGAATATTTAACACAGACAAAATAAATTTTTACCGCATAAATTCACAATTAATACATAAATAATTTTCTACATTGATATCACTCCAATCATTATTGTTGTTTAATATCTACAGCAAAACGAGCTAACAAATAGGAAATAGTCGATTCAGCTCCCTGATTAAGATTAATCTGTCCTTCCCCAACACCATCATAACAGCCGCCGGACGTTTGGGAATAAACCATCTGGTGAAGTGAATTATTCCCTAAAAACCAGTCAAAAGCCTGAACCATTTTTTTCTGATAGGCAAAATCGCCGGTTAAATCGAACATGGTTCGCAGCGCCAGCACCAAAGAGGAAACTTCCTCGGGCTGCTGATCATAGATTTTTTTTGTCTCTCCCCGTTTAAACCAACCACTCTGCCCGATCGGTTCGCAGACTTCTCCTTGAAAGGAGTGTCTAATCAAAAAATCTAGAGCCCGCTTTCCGACTTTAAAATAGTGATAATTTCCGGTTACCTTGTAGGCTAAAAGGAGGGCTTCCGGCAAAACGGAGTTCGAATAGGTTAGCGACTGTTCGAACCATTGCCAATCTTTGGTAGCGTTTTCATTGAATCTGTCCAGCAAGAAGTCCGCGTGTCGAATAATAAGCTTTTTGGCTTTTTCGTTGTCGCCCAAAGACAACCAAGTCGCTAAAGCTTTAATATGGAAAGCAACCGCGCGCGGCGAGCGTATCTGCACAAAATTTTCACATTGCTTGTCTAAGCTGGTCATCGCCCGTTTTTTTAAATTTATGCCTAAATTACTAACGGCCGCCATTGCGAGAGCCCATAAAGCACGCGATTCCGCATCCTCCAAATTTTCGTTTAAATTACGATTATGATCAACAATTCTCTCCTTGGTAAAATAATTATTAAAACCACCACCAGCTTTTACTGCCCGTTCTAAGAACTGTAAATAAATTTTGGCCAAGCGTTCGTTGTTTTGGCTGCCATGAATATGATGATAAATCGACACAACCACCAGCGCCCGCGCGTTATCATCTAAAGTATAACCCCAGTTCGGATCAGGTTCGTCAAGAACCGCAAACTGGTAAATACCGAAGTCATCAGTAAGCTTACGCAAATGCTGCAACTTAATAGCTGGCAAGTTCTTTTCTTTTTTGGCGAGTTCCGGAGAGATCTCAATAAATTCACGCATGTAGGACAAAGCCACGTTTGGCCAAGTCATACCGCGCGTGCGAAAATAAGCGGCCCGACTCATACCGGACAATTTCTCCTGATCGCCGAGTAAATCGTTAACAGCTCGGGCAATGCTGCTACTATCATTAAATTCTACCAAGGCTCCCAATTCGGGGGTAACTATTTCCTGGGCTTGCGCAAACGGCGTGGAGACGACCGGCCGTCCGGTGCCAAGCGCATAGGTCAGGGTTCCGGAAACCGCCTGATCGGGGTTTTGCGATAGTGATAAATAAATCTCGGTCGCCTGCAAAAATTTCAAGAGTTCAGCGGTCGGCAGATATTCATTATAAAATAAAACATGCTCCTGGACGCCGAGATTATAAGCTAATCTGGTCAGTTCATTGCGATATTTTTCCCCCTCATTTTTTAAAACGATGGGGTGGGTCGCGCCAATCACTAAATAAACCGTATCGGGATAAGCCGCAATAATTTTTGGTAAAGCGGCAATAGCGTACTCGACGCCCTTGCCTCGAGCCAATAAACCGAAAGTCGATAGTACTCTTTTCCCGTTCAGCCGGAGCAGAGCCCTGGCCGCCTGACCGTCGGTATAAGTTAAAGAATGGATGCCGTGCGGAATAATCCTAATTTTTTCTGCCGGTAAACCATAAATTTTAACCAGAATATTTTTAGAATTCATGGTCATGACGTTAATCCGATCGACATGTTCGGCAATTTCTTTCACCAATTTTTTCAGGGTCTCGTTCGGCACGGGTAAAACTGTATGGAAAGTAATCACCACCGGTTTTTTTATTTCTCTCAAAAATACCAAAATATTTTTTCCGTAATCTGCGCCAAAAATGCCAAACTCGTGTTGGATACAAACTAGTTTCACTTGTGATAAGACGTTGAGTTCTTGCGCCGCCGCCAAATAATCAGCCGCCTCATTTTCGGAGATCTGCTTAATTACTGCCTGGGGGTAATTATAGACTTGCGAAATATTATTCAGCGCAATAACCTTAGCCTCCTCGCGAGGAACAAATAATTGATCAAAACTTTCTAATAGATCAGCTGTAAAAGTAGCAATCCCGCATTCGCGCGGCGGATAAGTCGCCAAGAAAACTACTAGCATTTTTTTCAGAGATTGTTTCATAAATATTTTAACTCGCCTTCTCAATTAATATCTTCTGTAGTTCAGTTAAAAGTTCGCTGAGCGAACCGGTTGCCAGGCAGACATAACGATCGGATGCCCCATAATAAATATAGAGCATATCGTCCTTAACGAAGCCACCGGTCGGAAAAACTATTTGCGTTCCACTTTCGGTTTCATAGGGTGTTTCCGGAGTTAAAATATCGTAGGGGGTTTCGACTAAAAAGTGAGCCGGATCTTCTAAATCTAAAAGCGCGGCGCGCACGGAATATATAAACCGACCAGTTCCTTCTTCTTTCTTGACGTGATGATAGATAATCAGCCAGCCGGCTTCAGTTTCAATCGGCGGCACGCCCGGGCCGATTTTGGCGTCAAATAAGTGCGGTGGCAACATCAGTAAACGGTGATGGGTCCAATTTTTCAGATCCAAAGATGAGGCGATCCAAATGCCGGGGATTTTCGGCAAATCTTTAACATCACAAGGCAAACCTTCATTTAGATATTTTTCATAAGGACCGTTGAACCAAATTCGCGACCAATTATTGGGACGGTGCAACATGTAATAGCGGCCTTTGATTTGACGCGGAAATAAGACTATATCTTTATTATCGGAATTAGGCGGAGAAATTACCCCTAAATTTTCGTAAGACTTAAAATCTCTAGTTTTTAACAGAGCGGTAGAGGTTTCTAACGGTATGAAACGTTTAATAACCGAACCATTCTTCATAATTCGCTCAGCAACAGCCACATAAGTAATATAAAAATCCTGACCAATTTTAGTAATACGTGGATCTTCTGTGGCCCAGCGATCAAAGGTTTCTCGCGGCCCGAAAATAGGCTCGCGCGCGACTCGTTCAAAGTTTAGACCGTCAAGACTTTTAGCTAAACCGAAGTGGGATACATAAGCTTCACGTTCTCCGACGGCCCGATACAACAAATACACTTCGTTACCGAATTTCGTTATCCCCGGATTAAAAACGCCCTCCTCCTCCCAGGGTAAATTTTTATCAGGCGTCAAAATTGGTTCAGAACCTTGTCTAATCAGTTTAAACATAAATTATGTTCTATCATATTTATCCTCATAACGGATGATGTCATCTTCAGCAAAGTCGCCGAAAGAAATTTCCATAACTTCAAGACCGAGAGCTCCAGCCGCTAAACGATGTTTTGTTTCTAGCAAAATAATCATTTCATCGCCGACTTTTATTTCTCGCTGGTTGTCGCCAATCTGCGCTACGCCATGACCGGCTATAACTCGCCAAAATTCTTCACGCTTGACATGGCTCTGTAAACTAAGTATTTCGTTGGATTTGATAACGAGAATTTTCACCGTGACCGGCGTATTTTCACAAAATTGCCTAAAATAACCCCAGGGTCGTTCGACCTGGAATGGTTGAAATTTTTTTGTCATATTAATTATATTATCAATAATTTAAGTATTTGTAAACTATAAAAAGTTATAAAAAGTTAAAGTTCGAACCAAATATTATTTATTAAAAATTAGCCTTAAAATTACTTATTTTCTTAAAAAAAATCCCTCTCTCCCTCCACCGGTTAGAACCACTAAAGTAGCCTATCTAAGCTACTTTTTTCAATCTGCGGAGAGGGTGGGACGATGTTGGAACGGCGTTAAATTTAACTTCTGTCAAATTTGTTTAATATTCCTTTGTGTGGAAATTATTTATCTAGACAATACTTGCAAAATTCCTTTACAAAAATCACCCAAATCTTTTGGTGTTCGAGATGATACTAGATTTTTATCGATAACCACAGAGGAATCTT
>DASROX010000021.1:0-8017 GCA_035646675.1 Saccharimonadales bacterium (SeqCode) | reverse complement strand
GTCTAGCCGGAAAAACTTTGGAATTATTAAGCACCAATAAATCTCCCGGGCGCAAATAATTTATAATGTCATAAAAATGTTGATGCTCACGCATGCCGGTTTTTTTATTTAAAACCAAAAGCCGCGAGTGATCCCGCGGTTTAGCCGGCTTTTGCGCAATTAATTCCGGCGGTAAATTATAAAAAAAGTCTGAAGTTTTATAGGTCATAACTAGACAAGCTTGTCCTGACCAGATGGTTTAAGCCCCAAATGTTCATAACCAAGCGCAGTTACTATTCGTCCGCGCGGTGAACGATCTAAAAATCCCAGCTGCATCAAATAAGGTTCATACATATTCTCAATCGTATCCGCTTCTTCACCGGTCGCGGCTGCCAAAGTATTTAAACCAACAGGACCGCCTTTAAATTTATGAATAATAGTTTCCAAAATACGGCGGTCAATAAAATCCAAACCCAGACTATCAACTTCCAACATTTTCATGGCCTCCAAACAATCGCTTAAAGTAATACGACCATCGCCTTTAACTTCACAATAATCACGCACCCGTTTTAACAAACGATTCGCAATTCGCGGCGTACGGCGACTACGATTAGCAATTTCTTTTTTCGCTTCATCATTAATTTCAATCCTCAAAATGCGAGCGCTACGAGCAATAATTTGCTCAATATCATTAGGCTCATAAAAATTTAAATGATGAGTAATCCCAAAACGATCGCGGAGCGGCGCCGATAATAAACTGGCCAAAGTGGTCGCACCAATAATCGTAAATTTAGGTAAATCTAATCTTAAGGTACGCGCGGTTGGTCCTTTACCCATCACGATATCTAAGGCGTAATCTTCCATGGCCGGATAAAGAATTTCTTCCACTGTTTTTGATAAGCGATGAATTTCATCAATAAATAAAATGTCTCCTTCCTCCAAATTCGTTAAAATAGCTGCCAGGTCACCAGTTTTTTCAATGACCGGTCCGGAAGTAACTCTAATATTAGCCCCAGTTTCATTGGCAATGACATGAGCTAAAGTTGTTTTTCCTAAACCAGGAGCGCCATAAAGCAAAATATGTTCAATGGGTTCCGTTCGTTTTTTAGCGGCCGTAATAGTAATTTCCAAATTCTGTTTAATTTTTTCTTGACCGATATACTCCGCTAAAAACTTCGGACGCAAAGATAAATCTAAGGCATCTTCCCCTTTTTTCCCGATCGGACTAATTAAGCGCTCTTCAATTGGCATATGATTATAGTCTAACTAAACCTGTCTAAATTCGCAAATAGTTCTAAAGTCACAAAATTCACACATCGGCGATGGTGTGGGTGCAAAGTTACGATTTTTAATAGCCGCAATTTCTTCAATAATTCCAGATTTTAATTTGGCTATCTCTTTAGGGCTAGCATTAAAAGAAATTTTTTCACCACTCTCTAAATAATAATAACTTAATTGACTTACTTTTTCGTTTAAAAATTCTTCCAAAAATATTTTATATAATATTAATTGACGCTTATCTTTAAATTCTAATTTACTTTTACTTTTGCCAGTTTTATAATCAATTATTTCTAAAGTACCGTCTGTCAATCTATCTACTCGATCCATCGTTCCTTTAATAACATCGACGCCAATTTTGAAAGAAAATTTCTTTTCCAAAAATATTATTTCTATTGGCGGATTTTTTTGATAATCGACAAGAAAACGCTTTAGGGCTAGATGTCCTTTCTGTAAATAGGCTTCCCGTTCGACTTTATCTTTATAGCCGTCCGGCTGCCAAAATTCTTTATAAAGTGCGCCTAATCTTTTTTCATTTATCGCTTCCAATCCTTGCTCAACCGACTTATCTTCAGAAAACAAACTCGCCTGAATTTTTTTAGTTTCACTTAAAACCGGTAACAACAAATTGTATAAAGTGTTATGCAATACGCGACCAAAAATCAAAGACGCTTTATCGGAAGCGGCCGGAATTTTTAAAATAAACGCAAATTTATATTGCAACGGACAAGTAGCAAACGCGGCTAACTGAGAAAAAGAAAATTTTTCCGGAAGCGGATAGAGGACTTCTGGTCTTTTAGGAACTAGCAGTACTGATTCTTTAGTATTTAAAAGATGAACATCTTTCAAAAATTCATTACGACGACTCAATTTAATATCGTCTTGAGTTTCAGAATCAATTCCCATTTCTAAAATAAACCGAGAAGGTTTTTTCTCTCTAACTAGTCCATAATCTTTAGCGCTAGTCAAATAAAGCTCTTCTTTGGCGCGCGTAGCCGCTACATAAAATAAACGGCGCTCTTCTTCCAAATGCGCTTCCGGGCCGGGAACAACTTTTTCCTTAATCAGTGCCTCAGGAATAGAAATCTTTTCACTTCGTGAAATTGTCGGAAATTTCTTATCAACTAAATTAACAATAAAAACATATTTAAATTCCAAGCCTTTAGCCCCATGAACAGTCATAATTTTAACGGTCTCGTTATCGGCAAAATCTAACTTTAAAGAACCAGTTTCTCCAGCTTCTAACTCCAGGTTAATAACCTCCAAGAAATCTTTTAATTTTACATCGGCATTATTATCCTCCACGGCCTTCATTTTTTGATAAAGCTGGTTAAGATAAGAAAATAATTCCAAATCTCGGTCCTTGTCCATCTTCTCTAATAAGCCGGAATCATAGGCAAAATGTAAAAATATTTTAGTAGGCTTACTATTGGCTAGTAGCAACGAGTGTCTGGCGATTAATCCTAATAATTTCTTAATCCGGGAAACGCTTTCTGGGCTGACGCCATTAATTAAATCAATATTTTTTAAGGCTTCATAGAGCGACCAAACTTTACGGACAGCAATTTTATTGATAGTCACCAAGTCAAGATGGGAAACTTTAAAAGCTTCCATATTCAGTACCCGAAACAGAGCCGATGATTCATGATAATTGTCTAGCAAACGAAAATACGCCAAAATATCAAGCACCAGCGGTTTATAATAAAGCCCGCGCCAAGACATAAATTGATTAGGGATATCTAAACGTCCTAATTCTTTAACATAAGCATCGGCAGTATCATTGGCCCTAACTAAAATCGCGAAATCTGACCAACTAATTTCTTCATTCCTGACTATTTTCTCCTCATAAATATTTTTTATTCTGTTGCCCACAAAAGATAT
This sequence comes from Saccharimonadales bacterium (SeqCode), assembly GCA_035646675.1. GTDB lineage: Bacteria > Patescibacteriota > Patescibacteriia > Patescibacteriales > UBA12465 > UBA12465. The sequence goes on along the minus strand of DASROX010000021.1, from coordinate 4,879 downwards.
TTCCTCGTCCCGAACATCAAAATTAAAAAATTGAACTGCGGGTTCGGAATTTTTTATTTTTTGTACACCGCCACTAGCTTGTAACTTCTTATTAATTTTCAATTTTACTTCCAAGCGATTAGGATTATTATGACTTATAAAATCATGAGCTCGATCTAAAATTTCCTGACGCGAACGATAATTCTCAGTTAAAACTATTTCTTTAGCCTGCGGGTAATCTTCCTTAAACTGCATAATGTTAGAGATGGAGGCCCCGCGAAATTTATAAATCGCTTGATCATCGTCCCCGACCGTCACTAAATTATTATTTGGAGCCACCAACAAACGCACTAATTGGTACTGAGCCAAATTAGTGTCTTGAAATTCATCAACCATAATATATTTAAACTTCTGACGATAATATTTCAACAAATTTGGACGTTCGGTAAATAATTTAATGGTATAAAAAATCAATCCCCCAAAATCAAGATAATTATTTTCTAATAGCAATTGATTGTAAGTATAATAAGCGTTCGCCAATTCTTTAAGGCGAACAACTTCTAATTCTTCATCTTCATTTCCCGCTTCAACATATTTTAAATATTCGGCCGCACTGATATTTTCATCCTTTAAACGCGAGAAGTGTTTTAAGAGTTCAGAAATAAACTTTGTCGGATTACCAAGCGGGCGATAATAGTTCAACTGGAAAAGATTTAAATTCTTTTTAATAAGCACCCACTGATCGGTTTCATTTAAAAGCTTAAAACCTGGATTTAAACCAATCTCTAAAGCATGATCGCGCAAAATTCGTTCACAAAATCCATGAAAAGTATTAATCCATAAATCGACATAACCATAAGGCATTATTCTATCAGCCCTTTCCTCCATCTCTCCCGCCGCTTTTTCGGTAAATGTTAAAAGCAAAACCTCTTCAGTATTCGCTTTTTTTTCTAAAATTAGATGCGCCAATCTATTAATTAACACAGTCGTTTTTCCCGTACCGGCACCAGCAACTATTAAAAGCGGCCCATTTTCATGCAAAACTGCCTCTTGTTGAGCCTTATTTAATTTTTTAAAATCTTCTAACATACTAAAACTTCAAAACTTTGGTAAAATCCTTATCTTTGGCCCGCCCAATAACCGCCAAATTCAAACCGGAATCAACAAATATTTTTTTGGCTGTTTTTTGAAGACTGGCCGGAGTAATGGCTTTAATTTTTTTCATAAACTCAGCCGGAGTCATAATTTGCTGACGCAAAATTGATTGACGTGCATACCAATTGGCTAGATTATCAGTCGCTTCCATTTGTAACAGCAGGCGACCTTGTAATAAATCTTTAGCACGATTTAATTCCTGAAGCGGTATTAATTCCTCGGTTAAGCGATGATATTCTTTAATTATAATTTCAATGGCTTGCTTGATTTTTTCAGTTGGCACCCCAGCCTGAGTAGTTAAATACCCGGAATCGAAATAAAATTCCGTATCGGTTTTAACGTAATAAGCCAAGCCGTTACGTTCGCGTAAATTAATAAATAAACGAGAACTCATGGCCCCTCCTAAAATTATAGATAACAGTTTAACATTAAATTCTTCAGAGTGATTAAGCGGGAAGGTTGTAACCGCCAAAGAAAGATTAGCTTGATCAATATCTTTAAATAAAGCTTTAATCCTTGGCTTAACTTGCAGAATCTTAGCTTTAGTCTGTGGCTTCCACTTATTTTGCTTAAGCGCCGTGAAAATAACTTTAGCTTTATTAACATCTTTATCTTTAACGCCACCAGCTAAAATCAAACAAGCGCTATTGGCGCCATACTGAGCATCTAAATAAGAAATAAAATCCTGACGCGTAAAATTTTGGATATTTTCTTTAGTCCCAACAGTTTCCCAACCAGCCGGGGTATCACCATAAATACAGGTTTCCAGAACATCTTCAATATGCATCATCGGGTTCTCTTCATACATATTAAGTTCTTCAATAATAACCCCTTTCTCGCGTTGAATTTCTGCTTCTTCCATTTTAGAATTTAAAATCATATCACCTAAAATTTCTAAAGCCTGTCCCAACTTACTCTCCGCCGCTTTAATCCAATATCCAGTATATTCTTTAGCGGTAAAAGCATTAAATTCACAACCTAGAGAATCCAGCTCGCTGGCTAAAGCTAACGTGTTAGGATATTTAGCCGTTCCTTTAAAAAATAAATGTTCCAAAAAATGAGAAATTCCATTATTGGCTTTATTCTCATAACGAGAACCCGTCTTAAAAATTAGTAAAGCGGTAGCTGTTTTAGCTCCCGGCAAGACAATTTTAATAATTGGCGTCTTATTTGACAATATTATCTTTTTATATTTATCCATATCTAATTGCGCTTAATATATTAAATCTTATTTTAAATTTAGCACATATTTGCTATAATTTAAAGTGAAGCCTAACTTTTAATTTCAACTAAAATCTTCCGTTTATGAGCTACAAAATTAATGATCGAAACACCATCCTCAACTATGGCCGTCTATACAAAATAGCTCGAGTTAAGGATATGCCTGATGAAGAAAAGCCCCGTGAAAAAATGCTAGAAAACGGTCCGGGAGCGCTCAGTGCCGCTGAATTATTAGCCATCATCCTGGGTACCGGCACCAAAAAAGAAGAAGTTTTTTCTATGTCTTCTAGATTACTGCGAGAATATGGCGAAAAAGGCATTGCTTACCAAAAAAATCCAACTATTATTGAAAAGGATTTGGGCATTCCTTTAACTAAGGCTTGTCAGATAGTCGCTTGTTTTGAACTAGGAAGAAGATTTTATCAAAAAAAACCGGGGGGCTCAATTACTATTCGAACCGCCAAACAAGCACATGAATATTTAAAAGATATGGGCAACTTAAACAAAGAGCAGTTTAGAGGCTTATATTTAAATACTCATTACCAGCTTATTCATGATGAAGTCATCTCTATTGGCACATTGGATGCCGCTATTGTCCAGCCACGCGAAGTTTTTCGACCAGCTTTAGAATATTCAGCCGCAGCCATGATTATCGCGCATAACCATCCTTCTGGCGTTTTAAAAGCGACTAAGGCGGACGTTGAGATAACTGATAAATTAATAAATGCCGGAAAAATTCTAGACATTGAGGTCTTAGATCATTTGATTATTGGAAAAAATAGATTTATCAGTATTATTTAATATGACGGCTAAATATAAAATAACGCCACTAGTTTGGTTGGTTAAAGATGAAGCGAGCACTAAATTTCACGTTTCTCAAGACGACTACTTCGGGACAATTGCCACGATTTTAAGCCTTTGGCGCCAAAAAATAGAAAAAAATCCGGAGACTTTAAATCCAGATTTTTATAAAACTTTTAAGAGTTTGGAAAAGGATTTAATCTGGCTGCAAAAAAACTATCAAATCAAGCCTAAAACTAAGAAAAAGAATAGAATACCAAAAGGCAAGGATATCAACCAATGATCAATCATCATCATAATCACCATAGCGGCAATAATTGAAAAAGCAAAATTTTGACGCCGCCGACTAAAAGCTAAGAAAACTAAGAACAAGGTTACCGATAAAAAGGCGAAAATTCCATTTTCTGCAAAAACCAAAAGAAAAACATTGTGAACTGGTTGATAGTAGATAAAATTATCAACCTGAGAATTTAATTCCAAATATTTTACATAATTAGCGTTACCCACTCCAAACCAAGGGTGGTTTTTTATTATCTGACCAGCCTGAAGTGTATATTCTTCTCTTTCGGAAATTGAAATTTGTTCTAATCGTCCTTCAGCGTAAAAACGCGTGACTGCCAATTCATGATACGGCAAAGCGGCCACCATTAATAGCGCCAACGAAAAGAAAAGGAGCGCAAAAAAACGTTTGGCCACCCAGCGATCCTCTCGCTTAAAAATAACAACCATTAAAATTAGCATACCGACCGCGTAAGCCAGCCAAGCGGCTCGAGAAAAAGAAAAAAACAAAGCTATCAACGCAAAAAAATAACTAAAAAATAACATAATCAATCCCCAAATTTGAATATTGGAATTGATTATTTTTTTACGAGCCAATAAATAAGCTGACAAAATTAAAGCAATCGCTAAAACTCCGCCTAAAACATTAGGGTGATCTAAGCCTCCATAAGCTCGCAGCCAACGCCCGGAAACAGTTTCAATAACAGCCGTACCGGCAACTTCAGGGTTATGACTAGCTATTCCTAAATATTTAAAGGCAAAAGATTTTTGGCTAAGAAATTGATAAATACCCAAAGATGCTTGTAGAAAAGTGCTCGCCAAAAAAACATATATTATTCTGATTCTGTTTAAACAACCATCCTCATACGCGGCCCGATTTATTCCCTCCCTCACTAAATAAAATAAGCCCAAACCGCCTAAAAATAATAAATAATGAAACGTGGCTAGAAGTCTATCAGGGGCATAGAAAAAAGAAACAACCATTACAATCTCCAGAATCCCCAGAAAATACCAAATAACTGGCGTTTTCCGACCCGAATCTTTAGTCCAAATTTTATATATAAAAAAACAAATTAGCGCTAGTAACAAAACTAAATGGCTGACATATAAACTAATGTCGTTAAAATTATTAACCGCTGGTCTTAAAACTAATTTAGTTTGCCAGGGCAAAATAAAAACAAAAATTAATAAAAAAATTTCAGTTAATCTTTTGAAGAAGTTCATCATACTTAGATTTAAATTTTTCGGCAAATAGACGCCGTCTATCGCCAAGATATAATTTTAAAACACTATCGGAAACAAAAACTCCATCGGAATTATTCATCGCTAATTTTAACGCCGGGGACATAATTTTTAATTGCAAATTTTTAGCCAATTTTTCCAAAGCATCAACACCCAAAATTCGTTTCTTAATAATCATCGGCAGAGTGGCTACCAATAATTT
>DASROX010000020.1:0-8566 GCA_035646675.1 Saccharimonadales bacterium (SeqCode) | reverse complement strand
GACTAGATTATATAATTATCAGTCATTTTCATGATGATCATATAACAGGCTTAGTAGAAATTTTAAAACGTTATCGAGTGAAGCAAATTATTTTTGGGCCTTCGGAAATTTATTCGCCGGCAGTTGAGGTTTTACTCGCAGAGATTAAAAGACAAAAATTAACAGTTATTAATATTGAAAACACCGGCAACTTACGATTAGATAATTATTGTTCTTTATTTTTTATAAATCCGGAGAGTTTAAAAATAAAAGTAAATGATAATAATTCTTTAGTAGCTAAATTGGACTGTGGAAATAATAAATTTTTGTTTGCCGGTGATAATGAGGTGGAGGCAGAAGCGGCCTTAATAGATAGTGGCCTTAATTTACGGGCTGAAATTTTTAAATCTTCACATCATGGCTCTAAAACTTCTAATACTAAGGACTTTTTAGCGGCAGTTAGTCCTGAAAAGATGATAATTTCAGTTGGAGTGGATAATCGTTTTGGGCACCCTAATCAAGAAGTCTTAGATAGAGCAATAGCTCTAGGAATTAAGATTTGGCGGACTGATATTGAGGGGAATATTAATATTTTGGCTAATATTAAATAGCTTACCCTTATATATTGACAAAATTAGACAAGAATGATAAAGTTAGGAGTCAAAATGTTTTTATTTTGGCTTGAATGTGTTTGTTCATTAAAAATTTTTAAACCATAAATATTGGAAATCATGAAAAAGTTAATCTTTGTTTTTTTAGTTTTGGGAATTATTTTCCCAGTGAGCTTGCGGGCTCAAAACCAGATCGTTAAGATCGCTAATGGGACCAGGGACAGGTTAGAAATCGGCGGCATTGTGATTAAACCACATGTCATAAAAGAGTTCTCTTTGCCTGTTGTTGATGATGTTGTCTCTTTTCAAGCTTCATATTATGAAGACGGAAGTCTGGAGAGCAAAGGTCCGGTGACTTTAGTAAGACCCGTTAATAAGGGGCAGGTAACGTTAAAGGATTTCGATCCCAATAATAATGTTGCTAAACCCGTTGGTTTAGGAAACGAGACTAAATTAGTGGATAAATCCACCTACACGCCGCCCCAAACCGCTTATACTGAGCCATCATCTTCTAACTGGTGGAGCACTGTCACGGTTACCCCCCAGAACCAACTCAAAGGGTATAGTATTTTTGTGCCTACCGATCCTTTTAGGGGATTGGCACTTAAATCCGGACAAACGTCTGCTAAAAGCGCTACTTTAAGAACGGGGGAAATCGTGTTTCCAGTTTTTTTAACCATTGAAAATGATTCTACCGGTAATTCGGGGATAAAGTTTTCTTGGGCGCTCGTGAACAAAATTGTGACTGAAGGTCAAACCGTTTTCGAGTTTAAACCGGAAGATATTATGAAAGCAAATGCCGGAGAAACCATCAAGAAGACAATTGTCTCAAAACTGAGTTTCGATTTCATAATTTCTGAAGGCGCCTCTCGTGGGGAAGTAATCCCCTCGAACTCTCCAACTAAGTTGGAGCTTTATGTTGGGTGGAACATTCTGCCTATTCAATATAAAGATACACATGGCTTACCAACACAAGCCATCCTGATATTGTTGGTGAACGACTTGCGTAAGCCACTCATGGCTCGCAGCAAAGGAAGTGTTGACCAGATTTCGGTCGACCGGGATAATATCGTTATCACCAATTTTGCGCGCTAACCAGGCCTAAAAAAGGTAAAAAAATGAAATTTATTTGAAGTCCGTTTTAATTAAAGCGGACTTTTTTTTATTGCTAAATTAGGCAATAATTAGCCCATATTTATTAGCCGACTGGCGTTAATAGAGGTTGACCGCGGGCATTCCGTTTGCTATAATAATTTTAGGGTCAAACAGCCCGTTTTTATTGTAATACCTATATGATTATAACTTGGCAGGGACATTCCTGCTTTAAAATTCAAGATAAAATTGGTCCCGATGGCGTGACCGTCGTGACTGATCCATACGGCAAAAGTACCGGTTTAAAAGTTCCTAATTTTGAAGCGGATATTGTTACTGTTTCACATGACCATGATGATCATAATAATATTAACGCACTTCGTGGTAACCCTTTTGTAATTGATTGCGCCGGTGAATATGATTTTAAAGGTGTCTTAGTTGAAGGCATCGATTCTTATCATGACGATAAGCAAGGCGCGGAAAGAGGTGGTAACATCATATATAGGATGGAAGTAGATGACGTTTCTATCGCCCATCTTGGTGATTTGGGCAGCCCGCTCGATAGTTCTCAGTTGGAAAAATTAGCGGGTACTGATATTTTATTGATTCCAGTGGGCGGAAAATATACGCTTGACGCTAAAGCGGCCGTGGAAGTTATTTCACAGATTGAACCGCGAATTGTAATTCCGATGCATTATAAAACGCCTGATTTGAAAATGGATATTGATCCGGTTGATAAATTTATCAAAGAACTGGGTCTGAAACCGACCTACGAAGAAAAATTAAAAATTTCCAAAAAAGATCTTCCTCAGGAAGATATGGAACTGGTAATATTAAGTATTTAAAAAGAGAAAAAAATATGACAAACCCTAAGAAAGAAACAACCTTAGTAATTCTGAAACCGGACGCTGTTCAACGCGGTTTAATCGGTGAAATAATTAAAAGAATTGAAAGTACCGGTTTAAAATTAATCGGTTTAAAAATGGTGATGGCGACTGAGGATCAGTGCTGGAAACATTATAATAAAGATGAAGAGTGGTTTTTGAAAAAAGGAACTCTAACTTTAGAAAATAGAAAATCTGCTGGCATGCCAATTGAAAAAGAAGCCATTGAATACGGTCGTGATATTATTGGTGCTTTAGTGAAGTTTATAACTTGTGGCCCGGTAGTGCCGATGGTGTTTGAGGGTAATCAAGCTGTCGGTATTGTTAAAAAATTAGTTGGCTCGACTGAGCCGATGTCTTCCGATGGCGGCACTATTCGGGGTGATTACACGCTTGATTCTTTTGAATTAGCTAATTTTGATGAACGGGCCGTGAGAAATTTAATTCATTGCTCTGACCAAGCAGAAGAAGCTACTAGAGAAATTGGGTTATGGTTTAATGAAGATGAATTATTAAAGTATCGCCTGATTGTCGAGCAAATACTGTACGATGTTAATTTAGACGGAATTAAAGAATAGTTAAAATATGGATGAGGAGCGCCAAAAAAAACTTATCCTGGTTAAAATTTTAGTCGCGTCTTTAGCGGTTGTAATTTTTTTGTTTTGGTTTTTCAATTTGAGTCATGTTTTAGAAGTTAATAAGCTTCGTAGCCAAGAAGATGCTAATGCTGTTAACTGGGGGGAGCTTAAACAGGAAATTAGCGATTCTTTAAATGATGTTACTCAAAAAATTAATACTCAAGAAGAACAGGCCCAGTTAAAAGAGGATGTTACCGGGCTTTTAAATGGCGTGATGGAAGAAGTTAATAAAACAGCATCTTCCAGCGAGGCGACTTCTACCGAAATAATTAATGATGCTACCAGTACGATTGCGACTAGCTCGCCTACTGATGAAATATCCTCATCTACTCTGCCAAGCAAAGTCAATAATAATTGTCCATCTTATATAAATTGCATGCCGACTATCGGCGTCACTAAGTCTTGCCAAATTCCGGCAGGCTGTGAAGGGATTACGCAAATAGCTTATTAGTTTTATATTTATGCCTAAAAAAGAGCTTGAACCAAAAGATAGCCAGCGACCGGAAAATAACTCGGCTTTGGAAAATACGAATGTTAGAAAGCAAACAGCCTACGGTTTGGTAGAAGAACAACCTATTACTGAGGAAATGAGTAAGTCTTATTTAGATTACGCAATGAGCGTTATTGTTTCTCGTGCCTTACCGGATGTTCGTGATGGTTTGAAACCGGTCCATCGTCGTATTCTGTATGCGATGTGGAGCATCGGTTTAAGATCAAGTGCGAAGTTTAGAAAATCAGCCACGGTTGTCGGTGAAGTTTTAGGTAAATACCATCCGCATGGTGATTCTGCCGTTTATGATTCAATGGTCAGAATGGCTCAAGATTTTGCAATGCGTTATCCTCTGGTTCGTGGCCAAGGAAATTTCGGTTCTATGGACGGCGACAACGCCGCGGCCATGCGTTATACCGAAGCTAAATTGTCGGCTATTTCTGAGGAAATGATGTTTGATATTGAGAAAGATACGGTTAATTTTCTTCCCAATTTTGATGGCAGTCACAAAGAGCCACAGGTTGTGCCAGCCAAACTTCCTAATTTGTTATTAAATGGAACAATGGGTATTGCCGTTGGTATGGCCACTAATATCCCCCCTCATAATTTAACCGAGTTATCCGCGGCGATTGAGCATTTAATTGCTCACCCAGACGCCAGTATTGAAGAGCTCGCCCAATTTGTTAAGGGTCCAGATTTTCCAACTGGCGGCATTATTTATAACAAGCAAGATATCTTAAATGCTTATGCAACCGGAAAGGGTGGCGTAGTTTTGCGTGGTAAAGCTGACATCGAAGAAATGAAGGGTGGCGGTTTTCAAATTATTGTGACTGAAATTCCTTATCAAGTTAATAAGGCTGACTTAGTAGAAAAAATTGCTGATTTAGTAAGAGATAAAAAAGTTGAAGGAATAAGAGCTTTGCGTGATGAATCTGATAAAGATGGTGTGCGTATTGTGGTTGAGCTCAAAAAAGATTCTTATCCAAAAAAGATTTTAAATACTTTATATAAGCACACTAATTTACAAACAACTTTCCACTTTAACATGTTGGCTCTCGTTGATGGTATTCAGCCAAAAGTTTTGACCTTAAAGATGATTTTGGAAGAATATATTAAGCACCGCGAAGAAGTTGTTCGTCGCCGTACGCAATTTGATTTGAATAAAGCTTTAGATCGAGCCCATATTTTAGAAGGCTTAATGATTGCCTTAAAAAATATTGATGAAGTTATTAAAACAATCAAAGCTTCTAAAGATAAAGAAGTCGCTAGAGTCAGTTTAATTAAGAAATTTAAATTATCCGAAAGACAGGCGGTCGCTATTTTAGAAATGCGTTTACAGAATTTAGCTAATCTGGAACAGCAACGTATTGAGAATGAATTAAAGGAGAAGATGAAATTAATTAAAGAACTGGAAAATATTTTGAAGTCAGTTATAAAAATTAGAGGGATTGTTAATGATGAACTTAAAGAATTGACTGAAAAATATGGTGATGAACGAAAAACGGCTGTTGTTCCACACGCAGTGGGAGAATTTAGTATGGAAGATTTAGTTCCCAATGAGGAGACGGTGGTAATGATGACTCGTGACGGCTATATTAAACGCTTGGAACCGGATACTTTTAAAGTTCAGGCTCGTGGTGGCAAGGGTGTTATGGGTCTAACCACTAAAGAAGAGGATACGGTAGACTTTATGTTTACTAGCCAAACTCATAATGATATTTTATTCTTTACGACCAAGGGTCGCGCCTTTCAGTTAAAGGTTTATGAAATTCCCCAGGCTTCTAGAATCGCCAAAGGCACACCGGTGGTTAATTTTTTGCAACTTATTGGCGGGGAACAAGTTTCTTCCATTCTACCTTTAGATAAAGCGGTATTTAGTAAATATTTATTCTTCGCCACCGAAAAAGGCTTGGTTAAGAAAGTTGAACTAGAGGCTTTTAAAAATGTTAGACGCAGTGGTTTAATAGCGATTAAGATTAAAGATGATGATAAATTAATTTGGGTTAAACCGACTTCTGGAGCTGATCAAATTCAGTTAGTAACTTCTCAAGGACAAGCAATTAGATTTAAGGAAAGTGATGTGCGCGACATGGGTCGTGGTGCCGCTGGGGTGCTTGGTATTAGACTGCATAAAAACGACACCTTAATTGGTATGGGGGTAGCTAAAACTGACAAAGATCGAAAAAGACATTATCAAATTTTAACCATCATGTCTAACGGCTTTGGCAAACGTACGGAATTTAACTCTTATAAGATACAGGGTCGTGGTGGTAGTGGTATTAAGACCGCTAAGGTAACAGACAAGACCGGCGCGATTACTAATGCTTTCTTAGTAAATGCTGATTCTATGAATGATAAAGATTTAATTGTTATTTCCGATCATGGACAAGTTATTAGAACGCCATTTAAATCCGTCAGTTTGTTGGGCCGTGATACTCAAGGTGTACGCGTTATGCGCTTCAAAGAAGATAGTGATCATGTTGCCGGCGTAACTTGGGTTTAATTTGAATTAAGGTGATTCAAAATTAAAAATATGAATAAATATTTTAAAGAATTTAAAGCTTTCGCTGTCAAAGGAAACGTTATGGATTTAGCCGTAGCGGTTATTATTGGTGGCGCTTTTGGAAAAATTGTTTCTTCGTTAGTTTCTGATGTTGTAATGCCAATTATTGGCGTTATTGTTGGCGGTTTGAATTTCACTAGTTTTAAAATAATTTTAAAGAAGGCTATTTTAGATGGTAGCGGGGTGATTAGCTCGCCGGCAGTCACTATGAATATTGGTAATTTTATCCAGAATATTTTTGATTTTTTAATTATTGCTCTTTCTATATTTTTTATGATCAAGTTGCTGGGCAAAGTTAAGAGTCGTTTAGTTAAGGAAGAAGAAGAAAAGAAAGAAGCCAAACCAGCGCCGATTACTAAAGACCAGGAATTATTAGCTGAGATTCGGGATTTATTGAAAGGCAAGCAAGATTAGAAATGTTTGTTAAGTTTTATTTTTTAAAACCGGGTATTTAATCCGGTTTTTTGTTTTCTTATTTTGCGCTCATCTGTCAAGATGCCAAAAAATCGCTAAAAGTTATATAATATAAATAATACTAATTAATTCTTTATTTTTATGGATAATTGGCCAATTTTTTTAATAGTGATTGTGATCGGGGGAATAGGAATAATAATCTATCTTTTAATGAAGAAAAAGGATGAGGGTCCTGATAAAATGTTGCCAGTCTTAGAGCGCATGGCTCAGCAGTCAGAGAAACTCACACAGTTATCGCAACAAAATAGCGAGTTGCGTCAGGAACTAGATAGAAAATTATCAGAAACTCATCGTTCCAATCAAGAGCAATATGGGCAAACAACTAAAATTGTCCAAAATATTACTAATCAGTCAGCTAAACTAATTGCTGAGGTTACGGAAAAGCTGGCTAAGCTAGATGAAACTAATAAACAGGTAGTTAATTTTTCTTCGCAGCTTCAGAACTTACAAGATATTTTAAAAAATCCCAAACAGCGTGGTGTTTTAGGGGAATATTTTTTAGAAGAAACTTTAAAAAATGTTTTACCGCCCGGTTCTTATCAGATGCAGTATAAAATGGGAAAAGATGATAAAACTGGCAAGGATTTAATTGTGGATGCGGTTGTTTTTGTTAAAGATAAGATTATTCCAGTCGATGCTAAATTTTCGCTGGAAAATTATGAACGCATCTTAAACGCGACCGATAAGGAAACGCGGGAAAAAATGGAACAACAATTTAAACAAGATTTGAAAAATCGGATTGATGAAACGGCTAAATATGTTTTACCAGATAGGGGTACGTTGGAATTTGCTTTTATGTTTATTCCTTCAGAAGCGATTTATTATGATTTATTGGTTAACAAAGTTGGTGCCGTTAAAGTTAATACCCGTGATTTAATAGAATATGCTTTTCGGGATAAGAAAGTAATTATTGTCTCACCCACTTCCTTTTTAGCTTACTTACAAACGGTCCTCCAAGGATTAAAAGCCATGCAGATTGAAGAAAAAGCTAAAGAGATAAAAATTAATATTGAAAAATTAGGTAAACACATGTTGTCTTATGATGACTTTTTAAGGAAATTAGGAACTAGTTTGTCAACGACGGTTAATCATTATAATAATGCCTCTCTAGAATTTAAAAAAATGGATAAGGATGTTTTAAAAATTACTGGCGAACAAAGTGCCATTGAACCCTTAAAGATAGATAGACCAAAAAATGTTTAGTACTAGTGACAATCAAGAATTAACAATGAAGGATATCTTACGTCCTCTGGTTTTTTTAGATCTATTTGATTTTCCTTTAACAGCTTATGAAATTTGGCATTATTTAGAACGCCCCGGTTCTTTAACGGCGCTTAATTTAATTTTAGAAAATATAAGCCCGGAAATAATTAGCCAAAAAAATGGTTTTTATTTTTTACCTGGACGAGCCAACATCGTAGAAATTAGAAAAATAAGGTATAATTATTCTTGTGCTAAAATAAAAATAGCTAAAAAGTTTGCGCGCGCCTTTTCCCTACTGCCATTTGTTAAAACAATCGCTATCGCTAATTTTATTGGAGACCATAATTTGCGGACAGAGGGCGATATTGATTTTTTTATTATTACCAGCGCGCGCCGCATTTGGTTAAGTCGTTTATTTTGTGCGGGTTTAGCCAAGTTATTAAATAGTCGTCCGACCGTGAGTAATAAAAAAGATAAAATTTGTTTAAGTTTCTACGTTTCGCAAGAACATTTAGATATTAGAGACCTGGTTTTAAATGATAATGATCCCTATTTTTATTATTGGCTTCGTGGTTTATTGCCAATTTATGATAGCGATGGTTCTTATCGACAATTTTTAGCCGCCAATAAAT
>DASROX010000019.1:0-4944 GCA_035646675.1 Saccharimonadales bacterium (SeqCode) | reverse complement strand
ATATTATACAAAAATAAATAATTGGCGTCAAGGGTTTTGCCGGATGTGGACCCGCGGGGACTTGAACCCCGGAAACCCAGTTGTTAAGCCTAGGCTCGGAACCATTCCCAGGCCCACATCGCTTCTATTATAACAAAACATAAATAAACAAAATTTAAATTAGTTATATGTTAGAAATTGCCAATAAAACCAAGCAAAAAATAAATCGTCAGGCGGCCATCGCGCTGACAGACTACGTTTTACGTTTTTATAAAAAAGAAAAACTGGAAGTGTCCCTAGTTATTATTGGTGATAAAAAAATGCAGGCCTTGAATTATCAATTTCGCGGGCTGGATAAAACGACGGATGTGTTGTCTTTCCCGGGAGCGACTGGAAAATCTAAAATGCCAGCTTCAGCCCCTGATTTTCTAGGAGAAATATTTATTAATATTCAAGAGGCGGCGCGCGGTTCCAGATATCAGGAAATGTTCGGTGAACGGAAAACGCCGACCTATATTTTTTATTTTTTACTGGTTCACGGCTTATTACATCTTTTGGGCTATGATGACAAAAACGAGTCGGGAAGGCGAGCAATGATTATTTTGGGGACTAATTTTTTAGGCGGATTTTTTTTAGATAAAGTGCTATAATTTAAATAGGAACGGCGCGTTAAACGCCGGGCAAGTTAAAATATGTTTGATTTGGCCAGAAAATTAACTTTTTCGATAGTCGGTTTTTTTGTATTTTCCGGATTTTTATTGGTGGCTAATCAGGCTCAGGCAGCCAACTCTGTTCTTCGTGGTCAGGCCTATTGGGGTAATAAGGGTTATATTTATTTTAATTGTACGGACGACGTTATCGGCAATCGTTTTGATGAAACCGCTAATTTAAGTGGTGGTTCTAGATATGTGGTCCCGCCAGCCGTTGCGGCTTTTCATTTTTTTGCCGAACCCTGTGAGGAGTTTACGCACGGCGTGGAAATAGATGATAATAAGTTTTTCTTAGGTAAAGCTTGGAATCCGTCTTTTGGAAATATCAGTTTTGAGTATGATGGTGTTAACTCGCCACCAGATTATATTTTTGCGGCCGCCCATTGCCCGACCTGTACGACCGGTAATAATTGTATTGCTTGTTATGATGATGTTGACCAATCAGTTTATGGTTATGCGCGAGTAGAATGGAATGGCGATTGGATAAAATTAGATTCAACCTCCACTGTTCCTGTGAAATTACAATCAAATGATTTAGACCCAGTTTTGCCGGGCTATAGCGTTAGTTCCGGCGATTTTGTGGGCACCGCCGGCACTAGTAATTTGGGAGATATTAGTTTTAATTGTGCCAGTGAAGATTATTCGGGGCCGGGGACTTGCGCCACGCGTCAATATAAAGTCTATGTTAAAAATTTACGTCTCGGACGCTTGTCGGCTCCGAATTGGTCATATTCCAGTGCTTGCACCGGTAGCGCTTTAAAAGCAGTTTTAAAATGGGGTAAGCTAAGCGGCACGCAGACCGCTTATGAAGTTATAGTTAATGACAGTAATTTAATGAGTACGACCACCGGTCAGTATGTCTGTTGGTCCGATAAAACCTATAACCCGTCAACGATTCAATATATTGCCTCTGATGTTAATGCTGATTGTGGCACCCGCTTTCATTACGACACCGCTTATTATTGGTGGATTAGAGCTTATGATGAAAATGATGTGCCGACAGAATGGTACCAATATAATAATAATATCCCCACGAATACGGACGGAAATGCCGACGGCTTGACCAATACTTTTCAAACCTTTAAACATAGGTTTCCGAGCCCCTTTTTCTCTTGGGCACCTTTGGAGGTTATGACTGGAACCACGACTACTTTTACTAGTGACTCTTTCGTTTACCTACCGGCGCCGGCTGATCCGAACTGGCCGCAGAGTTGCGAGTCGAGTCGCTGTGCTTATTATTGGACGACAACCGATCCGAGCGCCACGATTTATGCCACAACTAGTGCGGTAACCGATATTAATTTCTTTACGGCAACCAATACTATCGTTACCCTAACTGTTACTGATAATGAAGGCTATGTTTGCAGTAGTTCTTCACCGTCGTTTAAAGTAAATTATGAATTACCGATTTGGCATGAAATTAAAGCGCAATAAAAAAATGAAAAATAATCAACAATTAAAATTTTTTCCGCCCGGGCTTACTTTTATAGAAATGGTAGTTAGTGTTTCTATTATTGCTTTTATAACCGCGATTTTTGTCACTAACTATAATACGACCAATAAACGTACGGATATTGTGATGTCGGCGCAATCTTTAGTGGCTGATATTCATCAAGCCCAAAATAATTCTTTAGGACTTATTAAATACGGTGATGAGTTTCCGGCTGGCGGTTGGGGAGTTCATTTTGATTTAACCAACAATAATCAATATATTTTATTTGCTGATTTAAATGCTCCGGGTGAGAGCGGTTATCGTGATTATAGTTCTGATGAGGGTGACATAAATCAAGGTGCACGTATTGTGTCTTTACCGGCGCAAACAGAAATTAGCGCGCTGCGTATTTATTCCGGTGTCAATACCAATCCGGTTGAATCATCAGTTAATGTTACTTTCTTACCGCCTGACCCGAGAACTAATATTTATGCTGACGGTGGAGCGACATCCACGGCCCTAGAAATTGATATTAAAGAATTGCGCGGGAACACTATTAAAACGATTAAAGTTAATTTTTTAGGACTGGCTGAAGTTTTAGCCGATTAATATGAAATATAATAAACACAATAAGTCAGGCTTTACCTTGATAGAAATACTGGCCGTTTTGTTCGTAATTTCTTTAGGGCTAATTGGTGTTTTATCATTAATTGTTCAGAATATTCAAAGTCAAAATATTAATAAAAGAACCATCGCCGCTTATCAGCTGGCTCAAGAAGGGCTGGAACTTATTAGAAAAACTCGAGATACTAATTGGATAAATCGCGACGATTGGAATAAGAATTTGGCTGCCGGTTCTTATTATATGGATTATTTAGACACCATCCCCACGCTGATTATTGATAATGATTCTGATTCCATTCTCTACAAAAATGATTCGGGATTTTATATTCATAATGGCGTGTCCGACCCGGAACCGTTTACTCGGTCAATTGAAATTATTCCGCTCTCTGCCGGGTCTATGCGCGTTTATTCACACGTAACTTGGTATGATAGAGATAAAGTATTTAATTATGATTTAGAAACTCTTTTTTATGATTGGCGCTAAGGATTACCATAAAAATAAGCAACAAAAACGAGGCTTTTCCTTAATTGAGGTTTTGGTTTCGGTTTCGCTTTTCGTGATTATTATTTTATCAGCGACCGAGATTTTCCGTTTGGTTATTCAAGGACAGCGCGATGCGATTGCCAGTCAGAATGTGCAAGAAAGTTTAAAATATTTTTTTGAAGTTATTGGTAAGGAAATGCGCATGGCTAAAAAGAACGAGAATGTTTGTCCGGTTATTCCAGCAGATAAAATTTTCTTGTTAGAAACTAATTCTTTAGGCGACATTTTACGGTTTAGAAATTATTATGATGAGTGCGTTTATTATTATTTGGAACTTGACAATTCTAAAAAGCGTTTTAAAATTGCGCGCAATACCCCGGGAAATTTAGCTTCCGGTTTTATTTCCCCAGCTAAAATTATTATTGATACTTTGGATTTTGCGCTTGACGAAACTGGTCAAGTGGCGGTCACTGTTAATATCAAAGCTTGGGCGGATGGGGAAAGCCGCTATAAGTCGGAAATGGATATTCAAACGACTATCAGCTCCAGATATTATCGTTAATTATATTTTTATGATTTTTAAATTGTTAAAATTTAAAAGTAAAGCCAAGTCGGGAAGCGCGATGATTTTAACAATGTTTATTTTAGCGGGAATGTTGGTGGTGGCCATGAGTGGTTCCTATATTATTTTAGTGGGTATTAAGGCTGGTGGTATTCAGGCCCAATCAACTAAGGCTTACTTCGCGGCGGAGGCTGGTTTGGAAGATATTTTATACCAAGTTAGAAGAGCAGATTTGTCCCATACCAAGGATGATGTTGACCTCGTCCGCCCACTAATTGAGGGGACTTTAGAGACCGGGGCTTCTTATAAGGAGTTTTTTACTGATTACGAACCAACGCGGGTCTTCGTTTCCGTCGGTGAATATCAAAGCGCTAAAAGGAGTGTGGAGGCCAATTTTTAGAGGGTTTTTCTCTTGGCAGATAAATTAAAAAATGATATAATTAAGGCAGATAAGAAGTCGAAAAAATAAGGTAATATTAAAAGTTTTTGACTAGCAATTCATGCCGTTTTTCAGAAAGAAAAATAAGGTCATAATCGCGGCCGCTATTTTAATAGTTGGGTCTTTTTTGCTATTTACAGCTCCTAATGCGCAAGCGGTAATTCCTGGGAGTTATACTAAAGCTTTTAGCGATACTTTAAGCGCCGCGGAATGGAATGGCTTAATGGTCGACTTTTTAAATAAAGCCGGTTCCGCAACGATGGACGGTCCTTTGGGGATAGGGGTCACCAATCCCACGTCCGCTTTGCAGGTTAACGGCGTTATTTCCGGTGATTCCTATACTGGCAGCATGAGCGCCGGTAATATTTCTTCTGGCGCCTTTGGTAGTAATTGGGGCGGCGGTAATTATTCTTTTCCAGGTAATGTTGGTATTGGAACAACGAGCCCCGCTTTTGCATTAGACGTTGTCGGTGATATTAATATGACCGGCACTTTGTTTTATAAGGGCAGCGCCTTTTCTTCTAGTCAGTGGTTAACAAACGACTTTGACGTTTATTATAATGCGGGTAACGTTGGTGTTGGGACTAGCACTCCTGGTTCCCGCTTAACTGTTGTTGGTGGCAATTTTCAAATTGACCACAATCGTTCGATTGTTGTTAATTCTAATTTAAATACAACTTTACTGTTAGGAAATTATGCCGACGGCCAAGGGTT
>DASROX010000018.1:0-2345 GCA_035646675.1 Saccharimonadales bacterium (SeqCode) | reverse complement strand
GTTAATCATCTCGTCAATCTTGGTTAGACCGTCGAGTAAAGAGTAATGGGTATGATTGTGGAGATGGACGAAAGACATAATTTTATTTTAATATACGACCATCATAATAGCAAATAAAAAAAAAGGAACTTGAATAAGTTCCTATAGCCAGATGCATAACTATTTATACCACACCATTGCCAGCATGCCAAAACAAAAAAAACCAATAATCAGCCCCCATAACATACAATTAAGCCAGGGGTAGCCATCATAGAAATGCAATGAAGCGACTATCGTTGCTCCAACCAAACTAGAAACTAACAGTTTCCAACCTTTACCATTCTTTGCCATCGTATATAGTTTTTATGGTGAATATTAAAAGAACGAATTAATATTAAACTATACACTATTTTCTAATTTTTGTCAATATCTGACCTAATTCCTCATCACTATAAAAATCAATGATAATTTTTCCGCCCCGCCCCTGTCTTTTTATTTCCACCTTAGTGCTTAATTCTTCGCTTAGCTCGTCCTCTTTAGCCTGATCAAAATAATCTTTAGGCTTAGACGCCTTAGTGCCGCCTAAACGTTTTATTTCCTTGTCAGTTTGCGCAACCGTTAAGTCGTGACGTAAAATTTTCTTTAACATAACTAATTGCTTCTCCATTCCTTCTATCCCTAATAAATATTTGGCGTGCGCCTCGCTAATTTTTCCCGAGTCTAAAGCAGCTTGAATTTCTATCGGCAGAGCCAAAAGACGAAGAGCGTTAGCGATACTCGAACGGGCTTTACCAACTTTTTTAGCTGCTTCTTCTTGAGTAATATTAAATTCGTCTATTAAACGTTTATAGGCGCGAGCCGTTTCTAGAGGATTCAAATTTTCTCGTTGTAAATTTTCAATCAAGGCGACTTCCAATTTCTTTTGCTCAGTTTCTTCACGGATAATAATCGGCACAGTTTTTAAACCAATCAATTTAGCACTTCGCAATCTTCTTTCACCAGCAATAAGTTCAAAGCGGTCACCCTTTTTAGTCGCAATCAGTGGCGAAATAATTCCGTGCTCTTTAATAGACTCTGCTAAATCGTTCAAAGCGCCATCAGAAAAATTAGTTCGCGGTTGTTGCGGATTAATATCAATTTTATCCAGGCTGACTTTTAAAATTCTTTCATTATCATGAAGGATAATTGTATCTTCAGTCAGGCCATTATTATCTGATTGAAAAGGATTCTGACCATAAGTCATGGTTTTTTTGGGAATGAGAGAGCCGAGTCCTCGGCCTAGTCCTTGTGCCATATAGATATAGATTTAACTTTTTTATTTATCAAAACTCAAAATTTCCCTAGCCAGGTTTTCATAAGCCTTGCCGCCTTTGGATTTTGGATCGTAATGTAAAATTGAGCGGCCATAACTTGGCGCTTCCGCCAATCTAACCGTTCTCGGAATGACCGAACGAAAAATTCGATTAGGAAAATATTTATACAATTCTTCCATCACGGATTCGGAAAGTTTATTACGCTTATCAAACATGGTAATCACCGCGCCCATAATTCCCAATTCCGGTTTAAGATTATTTTGCACCAAACTAATAGTTTCTAATAACTGACTCAAGCCTTCGAGCGCGAAATATTCACTCTGAATCGGAATTAAAACTTCATCGGCCGCGACTAAACTATTTATAGTTAAAAGTCCTAAAGAAGGTGGGCCGTCAATAATAATATAGTCAAAATCTTTTTTGGCCTCTTCAATAATATTAGCCATCCGAAATTCACGATTATCCATATTAACCAATTCGATTCCGGCACCCGCCAACGCTAAAGTTGCCGGTGCAATCTTGAAACCGGATTGCATCGTGCGTTTAATAATCTGGTGAAAAGGTTTCTCGCCAATTAAGGCTTCATAAATACCAAATTCTAAATTACGGTGATCGATACCTAAACCGGAAGTGGCATTAGCTTGCGGATCAACATCAATCAGCAACACCTGTTTGCCCAGGTGCGCTAAATAAGCGCCTAAATTGACAGCGGTGGTAGTCTTACCAACACCACCCTTCTGATTAACAACCGCAATGACTTTTCCCATAATTATCAGTAATATTTGTATAATGTTATTATATATTAAAGCTTTCTTTTTGACAATTAAGAATATATTTATTATACTAAACTTCGTAAATAATAAGCCGCGGTGGTGGAACTGGTAGACACGCACGACTCAAACTCGTGTGAGAGAGATTTCATGAGGGTTCGAGTCCCTCCCGCGGCACCAAAAAAAGAGACCATTGATATGGTCTTTTTTATTGTTCTAAATATTATGCGATTTTTTATAAATACAAAAAATCTCCCAAAAGGGAGATTTTTCTGGTCTCAAG
>DASROX010000017.1:0-9038 GCA_035646675.1 Saccharimonadales bacterium (SeqCode) | reverse complement strand
CCTCAATTTTAAAGGTGATTTCTTTAGCTTTATTTAGTTTAAGTAAGATATCGGAAAATTCTTTTTCGGTTTTTAAAAATATATAAGAAGCATTTTTTTGGCACTCGGAAATTTTTTGTTCCACAATTTCGGCGCCGCCCTTGCCACTTTGATGGGCTTTTTCTAATCTATCCCTTACTTCCTTCACTCGTCCTAAAAGGGAGCGGAACTCAAACTCGCTGAATAAGGCGAGAACTTTATCTAAATCGAAGTTAGTGAAGCGCGCTTTGTCTAATAAAAGTTTGATGGGGGCTTCGCAATTAATTGTCGCTAGTTCTTGGCTTAACCAGGCTTCTTTTTTGGAAGCCGCTAGCAGCTCTAAAGTTCGTACTTTAATTCTTTTATCATTTTTTTCTGCCGCTTGATAGACGCCAGCCAAATCTTTAAAATTTTGTAGAAGTTCAACCGCTGTTTTTTCGCCAATACCACGAACACCGGGAATATTATCACTCGGGTCGCCGCGCAAGGCTTTGTAATCTATAATTTGGGTGGGCTTCAAGCCGTAGCGCTCATTTACTTTGTCAGTGTCATATAAAACGCTGTCTGATAAGCCGCGACTCATGGTATAGACTTTAGTTTTATCGTCTATTAGTTGTAAGGTGTCCATATCACCCGTCATAATAATCGTTTCCAGATTTTTTTCTTTTTCCGCCTGTTGGCTTAAAGTGCCGATTAAGTCATCAGCCTCAAAACCCGAGAGTTCGAAAATCGGAATATCAAAAGCCTTGGTTACTTGTTTGACGAGGGGGATTTGTTCATAGAGTTCGTCTGGTGCCTTGGTCCGGGTTGCCTTGTATTCAGCATAAGCCTCATGACGAAAAGTTGGGCCCGCCTTATCCAAAGTTAAAATTACGTATTCCGGATGAAATTCATTCAAAGCCTTAAGCAGAAAAGAAGTAAAACCGTAAACGGCATTTACCAAAACACCGTCCTTAGTTCTTAAGGTTGGCGGCAGGGCGTGAAAGCTACGATGAATTATAGCATTGCCATCAATTATTATTAACTTGGGTTTTAGTTTAGACATGTTTCAATTTTATCACATAGTTCCAATAATTTCTATTTGACTAAATTTGGGTTTTTATTCAAAAAAAATTGATTTGCATCAAAGAAAAAAGCGCCTTTTTTGGTTTAGTAAGGCGCTTTTTTGTTTTTTGTTTAGCTATTCAGCAGATACAGGATGTAATGCCTGGTTCACTTCTTTTTGGGAACAGTTCGCTTGTAGCTAACACAACATCCTTTAAAAAAGTATATTTCTTTGAGATGCGCTCAAAGTAGAGTACGACTTTTATTTAGCCGGAGGAATTTTGGTTGTTGGTATAATACCTTCCTCTTGGTATTATACCTTTGGGTTTTTTCTTTTGCCGTTGTAACTCGATCATGCCGTTATCGTCGGCGAAATTGTCTACCCCGGCAAAAATTGGGGCCTCTTTTTTCTCTTGCTGATTAACAATCAACGAACCCATAATCCTCGGAATGATACCGTAAGTTTGCGGCTGGTTAATTGTAGGAAATCCTTGTTGTTTCAATACCTGATGGCGTTGGCGGATTTCTAAATTACCAGAATTGTTGCTAATCAACACGTATGGCCCAAAACCCAGAATCAAAATCAAAAACATTTTTATTATCATTTTCTGAAGTTTTGGTTATGTTATTTATAAAGGCAAGACTAGTTTATTCACAGGACCCTCCTCGTTATTAATAAAAGAAAAAAGGGTTTCGTGTAGAAACCCTTTTGTCGACTCATTAATAACGCTTGCCTGGTTATGCATTTGCCATACGACCCGCTCCAATTCGCCGGTAATTTCTGCTGTTTTTTAATGATTTTGTTGTTTTTTTCATTGATTCTTAATTTTTTTTAAAAAATTTCGAAATCCTTTTGCGTATTTTTGCTAAGTTTAACTTAGCAAATAGAAAGAACGATTTGTCCCTAGCTATAAGTAGAGACGCTCAGGAAGATTTATATTACTTATATTTTAACTTTTTGTTTATTTGGTGTCAATAATAAGTATTTTTAAAAGCCTTGAAGTTTTTCCCGTTTTTAGGCTAGAATGCTATAATATCTATATGATAAATAAAGAAATTATTGTTAATGGCCTTAAGGCTAGCTATTTAATAAGTTCTGATTTTAATCCTAATCAGGCAATAGTCTTTTTGCCTGGCTGGAAATCGCCAGTCAGTCTTTTTTGTTCAGTTATGGGAGATACTCATAATTTAGTGGCGCTTAATCTTCCGGGTTGGGGCGGGAGTGAAAATCCGAAATCAGTTTGGGGTTTAGCCGAATACGCTGATTTTGTTAAGGAATTTTTAAATAAGATAGACGTTAAGAACCCGATTATTATTGGACATAGTGTTGGTGGCGCGATTGCGACGGAATATATAGCTAATGGCGGCCAAGCTACAAAATTAATTATTATCGGTGGCGCCCTTATTAGAGAAAGACTGGGGCGTTCCCGTCGTTTATTTATCGTCGCTAAAATTTTTCGGTTTTTATTTCCGTTTATTAATAAACATCAGCGTCAAAAGTTATTTGGTAAGTCCTTAAGTCCAGATTACGTTCAAGCGGGGGAACTGGAAGAAATTTATCAGCGTTTAATTGGCGAAGATAGACAAAGTGCTTTTTCAGAATTAAAATTACCAATTATTTTAATCTGGGGGCAGAATGATCAAGCGACTCCCTATTTACAGGCTGAGAGATTGAAAAAATTAAATAGCCAAGTGATTTTAGAAACTATATTAGGCGCCGGGCATTATTCATTTTTAGATAAGCCGGAAGAGTTTAAAAAGATTATTGCTAAATATTTATGAACATCATTCGTGGTTTGGTTTATATTTTGCAGAAAGAATCGTACGATGTGCGCCGATTTTTAGCGTTTGTTTATTCTGACTGGCACTGGTGGTCTTTTGAAAAGCGTCAACAAATTGATTGGACTCAGAAAGCGCGCGCTATTTATTATTTTTTATTGGCTCTGGTTATTTGTTTAATTGCTTTGGCGGTGGCTTGGTTTAAGATTTGGGCGCTCATTTTTCTAATCGCCATAGTCACTGCCTTACCGCTACTGACGGTTTTAGTTTTATGGTTGCTTTGGCCGTTAGATTATTTTTTAAAAATTAGGGTGCTTAAGAAAGCTAAACAGATTTTGGCCAAGATCAATACTCCGGTCATTGGCATTACCGGCAGTTATGGCAAAACTAGCCTTAAAGAAATTTTAGCAGTCGTTTTAGAAAGTGGCTTTAAAATTATTAAAACGCCGAATAATGTTAATACCGATTTAGGTATCGCTTATTTTATAATTTCTCATCAGACTGAAATTACCGCCGCTGATTTTTTTATCGTGGAAATGGGGGCTTATCAAATCGGCGATATTGCTAACATTTGCAATTTAGTTGGGCCGGCATATTCATTTTTAACTGGCATTAATGAATCACATTTGGAAAGATTTGGCAGTTTGGAAAACACCATTAAAGCTAAATTTGAATTAGCGGAACGGACCGCTAAGAAAGTAATTTTAAACTTCACTGATAAAAAAGTTAAGGATAATTATCAGCGCTTTAAGCTCGCTAATTTTCAGGGGATAGATTATTCTGCGGTGAGCGAGATTGAAATTTTATCAAATTTCTCTGGACTGTCTTTTAAATATGACGAGCTAACTTTTTCTACTCGCCTACTAGCAAAACATAATATTATTTTAATGGCGATGGCCCTTAATTTAGCTAAAGAGTTGGGTCTAGATTTAAATAAGGCGCAAGCGGCAATCGCGGCGATGCCAATTATTAAGAATCGCCTAGAACCAATTTGGAATGCGGCTTCACGGCTCATGGTACTTGATGATAGCTATAATGGAAATTTTGACGGATTTGTTAGTGGTTTAGAAGTTTTAGAGCGCGCTGACGGACGTCGTTTGGTCATAACTCCTGGGCTAGTAGAACTGGGAAATAAAAAAGAAGAACGCCATCGGGAGATTGCTCGTCTTTATGCTTCAAAAAAAATTGATTTAGTGTTATTAATAAAGAATAGTGCTACTGCTTATATTGCGGATGAATTTCAGAAAATTGGTTTTGTAAATTATCAAGAATATCCTGATACTATCTCAGCCCACCAAGATTTAACTAATATTTTGCACGCGGGCGATACAATTATTTTTCAAAATGATTGGCCCGATAATTATAAATAATTTGATTATATGAAAAATGTAAAAAGAATTGGAGTATTTTTTGGTGGCAAAAGTCCAGAACACGATATCTCTATAATTACCGGACAATTAATTATCTCTGTTTTAAAAAAAATTCCGGAGTATGAAGTTGTTCCGGTCTATTTGGATAAGCAGGAACATTTTTTTATTGATGAAAAATTGGGTAGTTTAGCTTTTTTTAGTGTTGATAATTATCAAATAGAGTTGGAGAAAACTGGTGGGTATGATTTAGATTTGGATGCCTCTAACGATTGTCTGGTTTTTAAAAAAGGTGGCGCTTTTTCCAGAAAAAAAATTAAAATAGATTTTGTTTTTCCGGCCTTTCATGGAAACTTAGGCGAGGACGGGGCGATGCAGGGCTTATTTAATATTTTTAACGTTCCTTATGTCGGTTGTGATGTGGCGGCATCTAGCATCGCGATGAATAAAATTTTAACCAAGATTTTTTATCAAGGTTTAAATGTCCCCACTACTAAATTCGTTTTTTATAACCGCGCGCAGTGGCAAGCCGACAAAACTAAAATTTTAGAAGAAGTAAAAACTGCTTTGACTTGGCCGGTGTTTGTGAAACCGCCGCATCTCGGTTCTTCCATCGGTATTACTAAAGTAAGTGATTTTAAAGACTTGGAACAGGCTTGCGAAGTGGCTTTACATTATGACGACCAACTTTTAGTTGAGGAGGGCGTGGAAAATTTAATGGATGTTACTTGTGCGGTTCGGGGTTACAAAAATCCGGAACCGTCACTCTTACAAGAATCAACTTTTAGTACTGGTTTGTTTAGTTATGAGGATAAATATTTAAGCGATGGCGGTGCTCAATTGGGACAAGCTGAGAAAAAAATAATTATCCCCGCTAGTTTGGACGAAAATACTACCAAAAAAATTCAGGAAGCTTCCGTAAAAGTATTTCAGGCTTTAGCTGGTGTCGGGATTGCCCGTTTTGACTTTTTATATAATAAAGCTACTGGTCAATATTTTGCCAATGAAATTAATCCGCTCCCTGGAACTCTTTATCATCATCTCTGGGAAAAAAGCGGTGTTAAAATTGGCGAACTGGTTCGACAATTAATTAATGACGCGTTACTTCGCCAAGAAGAGAAAGATGCCTCAGTTCATAGCTTTTCTTCGGAGGTTTTAAGTCAGCTAAAGAGCTTGAAATTAGCTCAAAAATAAGAAAAAAGCGATAATAGTTAGTTATCGCTTGTACCAAGGGGAGGGTTTGAACCTCCGCGGAGTCATTAGTTTACCGCCCAGTTGCCCCCATCGCCTTCCTAGTTGCGATGAATCATTCCCTGGCATTTTGTAATTACATTATATCATTTTATTCTAATTTTGTCAAGTTATGTCAATTGCGACTCAGTTTAATTATTTGGCCTCAATCAAATAAAAATCTCCAAAATTATTTGGAGATTTTTTGTTTGTGGACCCTATCGGATTCGAACCGATGACCCCCTGCTTGCAAAGCAGGTGCTCTAACCAGCTGAGCTAAGGGCCCAATAGCTAACTCTCACGACTGTAATCAAGATTATCAATTGTTTAGCTAGCGGTCAAGGGTTAATTATTATTGAGGCTGACTGTATTTTAATAGTGGTGATAATAACCAACGCATAAAACTATTCCCACTACCGGTCATGACAATTATACCGATTGTAAGAATAACAATTCCGATTAATTTGTAACCCAGTCTGGAGCCACCACTTGATCCTAATTTTTCTTCAAACCAGGCGATGCTTCCAAAGTTGTTTACTATCCATTCGGTTTTGAGAATTAGACCAGCGCCAGCGGTGGTTATAATGATTCCTAAGATGATTTGTCCCATATTATTTTATGTAATTTAAAGGATTATATCTTGTGCCGTTAATCACGACTTCAAAATGTAGATGTGATCCGGTCGAATTTCCGGTAGAACCCATTAGACCGATATTTTCACCCTTTTCTACCTTGTTTCCAACCCTAACATATAATTTTGATAAATGTCCGTAACGAGTTTTTTTACCGCCACCGTGATTAATTACAATAGTATTTCCGTAACCGCCACTCCAACCGTTGGCGGCGATTTCTACGGTTCCGGCATCTGCCGCATAAATTGGCGTTCCTACCTTGTTGGCGATATCCACCCCGTTATGACGCCAAGAAAAATATTGGGTAATGCGATGACCGACTGTCGGCCAAACCATTTTCGCTCCGGCAGCGGCCGTAGAGGCTGGTGCTTTCACTAAGTTGCGGATTATAGAGAGCCCCGTGGTGTTTGCCGTTTTGGCGATAGTCACGGCAGTTGCTAACTTACTGCCACCGGGAACAATAATTTTGTCGCCAATTTTTAAAATCCCGCCGATATTGTTACTGCTTAATATTTTTTCGTCTTCTACCCCGTATAGTTGTGAAATTCTAGAAATTGTATCGCCGCTTTTAACGGTATGGATAACGCCACTGTATGGCAATATAGTTAAGCTATCTCCTGGTCGAATTAAACTATAAGCGGAAAGATTATTTGCCCACAAGATAGTATTGACCGTGATGTCAAAATTACGAGCGATCGTGCTAACAACGTCGCCTTTTTGAACGGTATAATAAACAATTTTATCGCGTTGGGAGGCGACGCTTTCACTTGCCGGATTAGAGCCAATCATCATTGGCTTAACTGCCATCCCATCTTCGCTTACTATTACTAATGGCGCATAATCTTCTTCACTAGTGTTAGTGCTTAATACTGTTTGTTTATCAACCATTGAGAAGGAATCTAAATATTTTTCTTTGCCAGCTGCCTTTAAAGTATCGGGAGTATAAAATTCTTCAATTAATTCTCCATCTTGAACGTTATAGCTAAATTCTTTGGTTACTAAATTAGACATTACTGTTCGGGGGATAAAATTTCCGGCGGCGCTGGTTTTGTTTTTATTTAAATTGGAAATAATAAAAACAATGGCAAAGATCAAAATAAAAACAAAAACTTGGTTGTTTCGCATAAATTGCGAGGAGCTTCTTTCTTGGAGATTATTTTTTTTAAAACGGAAAATTTGGAAGTAAATTTTTACTAAAATTTTATAGAAAAATAACCGAAAAAATAACCGAAAAAAGCCGGTAATAAGTCGGGAAACGCTAATAGCCAGATTTCCTAAGATCTTTAACGCTTTAATGCCGATTAGGCCGCCTTCAACGGCTGTTTTCTTAAATTGGCTAGTCTTAGTATTTTTTATATAATTACGGAGTTAACTATACTTTATACTATCATTTTTAAACTTTTATAGTCAATTTATGATATAATGAAAAAATAATTATTGATTACCTTATTTTACTATATGAAAAAACAGAAAACTATTTTAATGATACTAGATGGTTGGGGAATTGGAAAAAAATCTATGCACAATGCGGTTAGTTCGGCTAAAACTCCGGAACTTGATTATTTGTTTGCGCATTATCCGCATAGCGAGTTAAAAGCTAGCGGCTTAGCGGTTGGTTTACCGGCTGGAATTATGGGTAATTCGGAGGTCGGACATCTAAACATTGGTGCCGGACGAATTGTTTATCAAGATTTAGTTAAAATAAATAAAGCTTGCACCGATGGCTCGATTGGTAAAAATAAAGTTTTATTGGAGGCCTTACATAAGGCGAAACAAAAGGGTAAATCTTTACATTTTATTGGTTTAGTTTCTGATGCTGGTGTTCATTCTAATGATAAGCATCTTTATAAGATGTGTGATTTGGCTAAGAAGATCGGCGTGAAAAATGTTTTTATTCATGCCATTGCTGATGGACGTGATACTGATCCTCAGAGCGGTTTAAAATATATTAGTCGCCTAGAAAATCATTTGCAAAAATCGGTTGGTCAAATCGCTACGCTTATTGGTCGTTATTATACAATGGACAGAGATAAGCATTGGGAGAGAATAAAAAAAGGTTATGAGGCGATGGTTTCAGGGAAGGGGGAGCTGGTTTCTAATTTTAAATTGGCAATTAAAAATTCTTATAGTCGGGGTATTACCGATGAATTTATGGAGCCGAAAGTTAAGGTTGATGAGTTCGGCAAACCGATCGGCTTAATCAAGTCTGGAGATGTTGTTATTTGTTTTAATTTTCGTACCGAGCGTTTGCGCGAAATTACTATTGCTTTGACTCAGAGGAATTTTCCTAAATTCAAAATGAAAATGTTGTCTCTTAATTATTATACGCTTACCGGATACGACAACTTCAAAAAAGTAAAAGTTATTTTTGAAAAAGATAATGTTAAAAATACTTTAGGCGAAGTTTTAGCTGATAAGAAGTTTAAGCAATTACGTTTAGCGGAAACAGAAAAATATGCCCACGTTACTTTTTTCTTTTCTGGTGGTCGGGACAAGCTTTTTCTCGGCGAGAAAAGAATCTTAATAAATTCCCCGCGCATTGCCACTTATGATTTACAGCCAGAAATGAGTGAGCCCTTAATTGCCGCCACGGCAGTTAAAGAAATAAATAAGGAAAGCGTAGATTTTATTTGTCTGAATATTGCTAATTGCGACATGGTTGGACATACGGGAATATTTAAGGCAATTGTTAAGGCGGTTGAAGCAGTTGATATTGGTGTCGGTCAAATTACTAAAGCGGCCTTAGCTCATGGATATGAGCTAGTAATTATTGCTGATCATGGTAATGCCGAGAGCGCCGTTAATAAGGATGGCAGTCCGAATACGGCTCATTCTTTAAATCTGGTTCCTTGTCTTTTGGTTTCTTCGCGATATAAAAAAATTAAAAATGGCGCTCTTTCGGATGTCGCACCGACAATCCTTAAGTTAATGGACATAAAAGTACCGAAAGACATGACTGGTAGAAGTT
>DASROX010000016.1:0-19369 GCA_035646675.1 Saccharimonadales bacterium (SeqCode) | reverse complement strand
AAAATTAATCTTTTTGGTGTTTTTTATGGTTCTCAATTGGCCGCTCAGGCCATGAAAGACCGAGGGGTTAAAGGTTCAATTATTAATTTGAGTTCTATTTTAGGAACTGTCGGTTTACAGGGTAGTATTGCTTATTGCACCGCTAAGGGCGGTGTCGTGCAGTTAACTCGAGCGGCTGCCTTAGATTTAGCGCCTCTGGGAATTAGAATTAATGCGATTGCTCCTGGTTTTATTAAGACTAATATGACTAAAGATATTCTTAAGGATGAAACTTTTTCAAATATGGTTAAAACCAGTACTCCCTTGGGATATGCGGGTGAGCCTAGTGATATTGCTAATGCCGCTTTATATTTAGCGAGTGATGAGGCTAAATATGTGACTGGTACAGTTTTACATGTTGATGGTGGTTGGACCGCACGCTAATTAAATTTTAGTATGGCTAAAACGCTAAATATTCTCCAAAAAATAAGGGCCGCTGGCCTAGTCGGTCGTGGTGGCGCTCGTTATCCGACGGCTAAGAAATGGTCTAGTTTTGAGCAGTCCTTAAAAACTAGAGCTATCGCTTATATTGTTGTTAATGGCGCCGAAGGCGAACCGGGAATAAAAAAAGATGCCTATTTATTAGCCGAAAAAACCGAAGCCGTTATTAATGGTGTTTATTTGGCGGAACAATTTTTTGGTTCTGATAAAATTAAAAAGATTTATTTTTTCTTAAAGCGTGAGTATTATCGCGACTACTCCAAGCGAATAAAAGAAATTTTAAACACTAAAAAGTATCGCGCTTTATCTAAGAAGATAGTTTTTTTTATTAAACCGGAATCGCCGACGTATATTTGCGGTGAAGAAACGGCCATTATTAATATCATTTCGGGACAACGCCCTGAGCCGCGTTTAAAACCACCATTTCCGACAGAGAGCGGTATTCATAATCATCCTACTTTAGTTAACAATGTGGAAACTTTTTATGATATTAGTTTAGTTGGGGCTGATAATTATCAGGGGCATCGTCTTTACACTTTGTCTGGCGCCGTTAAACACCGCGGTGTTTTTTCATTACCGGCGATTATGAGCGTTCGCGAAATTTTACAGGCGACTAATAATTATCCGACCTTTGATTTTTTTGTGATGACCGGTGGCGAAGTTTGCGGTGAATTATGGCGTTCTGACCAATTACAAAATTCGGTTGAAGGTTCCGGTTTGATTATGGTTTTTGATAAGCAGAAAACTGATTTAAAAAAATTATTAGCCTATTGGTTGAAATTTTATGAAGCTGAGAGTTGTGGTTTATGCGTCGCTTGTCGGGAAGGTGGCTATCGTTTGCGGGAATTAAGTCAGCAGGCAAACTATGATAAGCAGCTTTTTGTTGATTTGTTGGATAATTTAGAAGATTCTAGTTTTTGTGCCCTTGGTTCTTCCTTAGCACTTACCGTTAAAAGCCTGCAAGAAAATATAAAATAAATAGATGAACATCAAAATTAACAATAAAAAATTTTCCGCTGTTCATGGTCAAACTATTTTGGATGTTGCTCTGGAACATGATATTAAAATTCCCAGCCTCTGTTATCATCCCGATTTAGACGTGCGGGCGAGTTGTCGTGTTTGTGTGGTGGAAATAAAAGGTTACCATAAATTAGTAACTGCTTGTTCAACTAAAGTTGAGGAGGGGATGGAAATATTAACGGACTCTCAGCGGGTTAAAAAATCTCGTAATCTCAATATTGAACTGATTTTTGCTTCCCATATTGAGAAATGCGCTACCTGCACGCTCCGTTTTAATTGTGATTTATTAAAATTAGCTCAAGAATACGGGATAAAGATTACTCGATTTCCAGACCGCAAAGCTAAACGTCAGACTTATAAATTTGCTAATGCGGTAGAAATAGACGGTTCGCAATGTATCGATTGTGGTAATTGCGTTGAGGCTTGTCATAATCAAGGCATAGATTTCCTGCATATTTCTGGTCATGGCCACGAACAAGAAATTCAGCCAGTAAAAACTAAAGACAGCGCTTGTATCTATTGTGGTCAATGCACTAATGCTTGTCCGGTCGCGGCTGCGCAAGAACAGGGTGAGTGGCAACAAGTGGAAGCGGCTCTAAAAAATAAAAAGAAAATCGTGGTGGCGCAGTTTGCACCTTCAATCCGCGTTTCCTTGGGTGAAGAGTTCGGCTTACCATATGGTTATAATTGTGCCAAGAAAATTAATACCGCTTTAAAGATGCTGGGGTTCTCCTATATTTTTGATATTAATTTTGGCGCCGATATTACTACGATGACGGAAGCGGAAGAATTAATGGCCAGAATAAATGATAAACAGGCGGTCTTCCCGATGACCACTTCTTGTTGTCCGGCCTGGGTGGCTTACGCGGAATTTTATCATCCCGAATTATTGCCGAACTTAACGACCGCGCGTTCGCCACAAATCCATGGCGCTGGCGCGATTAAAAGTTATTTTGCTAAGCAGCAGAAAATTAATTCCAAAAAAATCGAAGTGGTGTCCATAGTGCCTTGTACTTCTAAAAAATACGAAGCGGCGCGTAAGGAATTGAGTTATAAAGGAAGCCAATTGGTTAATTATGTTTTAACGACTAGAGAGCTGGCTTATATTTTAAAAAAGAATAAAATTGATTTAGCGAGCTTGCCGGATAGTGAACCGGAACCGATGTTTAATGATGGTTCTGGCGCGGCCGCTATTTATGGGGCCTCCGGGGGTGTGATGGAATCGGCTCTTAGAACGGTAGTATCTCTGGCTTGTGCTCAGAAAAAGACAAGAAATAAATTATGCGCTAGTCGTTTAGAGTTCAAGCAGGTCCGAGGATTAAAAGGATTTAAAGAGGCAACGGTTGATTTGGCTGGTAAGAAAGTGAGAGTCGGCGTAGTCAACGGTATTGCTCATTTTGAAGCCCTCTTGCCTAAACTACATAAATACCATTATATTGAAGTGATGGCCTGTCCGGGGGGCTGTCTGGGCGGTGGCGGCCAACCTTTGCCAACTACTAACGTCATTCGACAGAAGCGCTTGGAGGGCATGTATGCCATTGATAAGGGCAAGACAAAAATGAGACGCGCCCATGAAAATAAGCCCATGCTGGAATATTATCAGTGGGTTAAAGACAATAAACTGGAAAGTAAACTATTACATACTAAATTTAAGGCGACTAATAAGTAATTATGAAGATTCCTGAATATGTTGTTAAAACTATAGACGCCCTGAAGCAAGGGCGTTTTGAAGCTTATATCGTGGGCGGTTGCGTCCGGGATTTTTTGATGGGCAAAGAGCCTAAGGATTGGGATATTACGACCAATGCCAAGCCTGAAGAAATTTTAAAAATATTTGTCGATGCTAAATACGAAAATGATTTTGGTACCGTTCTGTTGCCGATTAGAGAGGTGGATAAATTAATTGATGTTTTAGAGATAACTACTTATCGCAGTGAACAGGGGTATTCCGATAGGCGCCATCCAGACGAAGTTTGTTTTGAAGAAAAGCTGGACAAGGATTTGGAACGCCGTGACTTTACCATTAATGCGCTCGCCCTTGATCCGGCAAAACCGGAAGAAGTGGTTGATTATTTTGGTGGCCGCAAAGATATTAAACAAAAAATTATTCGCGCTGTTGGTGAACCAAGCGATAGATTTAAAGAAGATGCCTTACGGATGTTGCGGGCGGTTCGTTTTAGTTCTCAGCTTGGTTTTGAATTGGAACCAAAAACTCAAAGAGGAATTTTAAAATTAGCGGGGAGCTTAAAATTTGTTTCTAAAGAAAGGATTAAAGATGAAATGATAAAAATTCTCGCTTCCGACCGACCTTATGAAGGGATAATGCTTTTGCATGATTGTAAACTTTTACAATATATTTTACCGGAGTTGGAACAGGGAGTTGATGTTAAACAAGATAGGCATCATATTTATAATGTTTTTCGACATAATGTGTTGGCGCTTAAGCATTGTCCAAGCAAAGAATGGCAGGTAAGATTTGCCGCCTTACTTCATGATGTCGCCAAGCCTAAGACTCGGAAAATAATTAATAATATTGCGACTTTTTATAATCATGAATATTTAGGGGCAAAGATGACCGACAAAATCATGACTCGTTTAAAATTTTCCAATGATGATCGTGTTCGAGTGGTGAATCTAGTCAAGAATCACATGTTTTATTATAATGTCGGGGAGGTGAGTGCCGCCTCAGTCAGACGTTTAATTGTTAAAGTTGGTCGGGAAAATTTAAAAGACTTAATTGATTTACGAATTGCTGATAGATTAGGCTCGGGCACTCCGAAAGCAATGCCGTACAAGTTGCGTCATTTACAGTATATGATGGAGAAGGTGCAAAATGATCCGATTTCTGTTAAAATGTTGAAAATAAACGGTGATGATTTAATGAAAGTGTTGGGAATTGCTCCCGGACCGAAGATTGGCGCCATCTTAGACGTATTATTAAGCGAAGTTATTGAAAATCCGGAATTGAATGAGGCTAAATTATTAGCTAAGCAGGCGCAAGAATTGGATAAACTTAATTTAGAAGAATTACGGGCTCGCGCCAAAGAAGTAATTGAAGAAAAACGACAGGAAGAAGATAGGGATATTAAAAAACAATACAAAGTTTAATAATAATTAAAATTATATGAAAAAAATCTTATTTTTTTTGAGCATCGTTGTTTTAGCCGCCTCTTTGTCGGCTTGTACAACTGAGCCGAATGAAAGTGCGGGAAATACGACCTCTCTTAATAGTCAGACTGGACTTGTTCAAAATCAAGGGGAAACTACTAGTGCGAGAACTTTAGACAATCAAAAAGATTTAGCTGTTGAATATTCTCAGGCAGTTATTGAAACTAGCGCTGGCGACATTACGGTTAAGTTTTATCCTGAAGCCCCCCTGACTGTTAATAATTTTATGAATTTAGCTCAAGATGGATTTTATAATGGCACTAAATTTCATCGGGTGATGAAGGATTTTATGATTCAGGGTGGCGATCCTTTGACTAAAAATAGTGACGCTTCAGCTTATGGCACTGGTGGACCTGGTTATCAATTTAAAAATGAAACTAGCGGACACAACCTCGTGGCTGGTAATATTGCCATGGCTAATGCCGGACCAAATACTAATGGTTCCCAGTTCTTTATTGTTACGGCTACTTCAACCCCATTCTTAGATGGTGGTTACACTAATTTCGGGGAAGTAGTTAGCGGTATGGACGTCGTTAGAGAAATCGAAAATTCAGCCGTAATCGCCACCGCTAGAGGAGAAATGTCCGTTCCCGTTAATTATGTAACAGTTAATAGTGTTCAGGTTATAAAATAATAATAAGTCATATGATAAGAATTTTAGACAATCAAAAAGATTTAGCTGCTGAATATTCCCAAGCGATTATTAAAACTAGCTTAGGAGATATTACTGTAAAATTTTATAACTCCGACTCCCCAATTACCGTTAATAATTTTATGAATTTGGCCCAGCAAGGATTTTATAACGGTACCAAGTTTCATCGCGTGATTAAAGACTTTATGATTCAAGGCGGTGACCCTAATAGCAAGGAAACCGATACTAATATGTATGGCACCGGTGACCCGGGATATAAATTTGCTGATGAATTTAATTCTCATAAATTAATCGCTGGTTCTTTGGCGATGGCTAATTCCGGACCAAATACTAATGGTTCCCAATTTTTTATCGTTACTTTAGCCGAGACTCCTTGGCTTGATGGTATGCACACCAATTTTGGCGAAGTTGTTGACGGTCTGGACGTTGTGAAGAATATTGAAGGCGTTGCTACGGGAGCGAGAGATATTCCGGTTGCTGATGTCGTTGTTAATTCTATCGAATTGAAAAAGTAAATCTAGTAAAAATAGCTAATTTTGAGAAAAAAATCGCGGTTTATAGCCGCGGTTTTTTCTTGATTTTTTTATTTGACTTGAACTAATTTTTCTGTTAATATTCCTGGAATTGAAAATTTCAATTTTTTAAATATTCTTTAACAATTTATAAACCAAAAATTACAGATTATGACAAGAAAAAGTGGTATTAACAAAAGAAAGTGTGACGCTTTCTTTGGAAAACAAAATCGCCAAGGCTTAGCTCTAGGGTTTGGGGATGTCCGTCTTAAGACGGATTATTCCGAGATTCTGCCTCTTCAGGCATTTTTGGGAACTAAGTTTTCTCGGAATGTGAATCTTCATATCCCAATAATTAGTTCGCCCATGGATACCGTGACTGAAGCCAAGATGGCCATTGTCATGGCTAAAGCCGGCGGTTTAGGCATTATTCATAAGGGGCTATCAGCCGCCGATCAGGCTTCGGCAGTCGGCAAAGTGAAGCATCATCTTAGCGCTTTTATCTCTGAACCAATTTGTGTGCGGGAGAATGATAAGGTTGCCGATGTTCTGCGGATGAAAGAGAAGAAGGATTACGGATTTTCTTCTTTTGTCGTGAAGGATGGAAATGACCAGGTCGTAGGGCTCGTTACGGGTAATGATTTTGAGTTCTGTGATAATCCCGAAGAAAGGACAATCTCAGACATCATGTCGCGTAATGTTATCAGTAAGCTACCGGGAACGACCGTGGAAGACGCCTACCAGGAAATGCAGAAGAATCATAAGAAAATTCTGCCGATTATTTATCATGATCGCATCCTGCAGGGAATTTACACTTGGGCTGATGTGAAGCGAATCGTTACTAACGATTCAGAATTATACAGCCTCGGGCCAAAGGGCAGTTTGTTAGTCGGTGCCTCTATTGGAGTTACTGAGGCTGACAAAGAAAGGGCGGAATTATTAGCCCTTAAAAATGTAGATGTCTTTGTTGTCGATACGGCGCACGGAAATTCTTTGAGAGTAGTTGAGATGGTAAAATATCTCAAGCTTAAGTATCCGCAGATTGATGTGGTCGCGGGAAATATTTCGGAAGCCGGCGCTGCTAAAAGATTAGCGAATGCTGGAGTTGATGGGCTAAGGATTGGTCAAGGGCCAGGCTCTATTTGTACTACTAGAGTTACGGCTGGCATTGGCCACCCGCAAGTATCGGCTATCTATGAATGTGCAAAAGCCATTCGGGATATTGGTCTTCCTATTTGCGCTGATGGCGGCATTGAGTTTTCCGGAGACATCACCATCGCTTTGGCAGTTGGTGCTCAAACGGTTATGTTGGGAAAGCTGTTAGCAGGGACAACCGAGTCTCCGGGCTCAGTTATTTTTCGCAATGGCAAAGCGATGAAAGTTTACCGTGGCATGGGGTCTTTAGGCGCTATGCTGGACAATCAGGCTTCACGCGAGCGCTACGGTCAGGTAGGGAATACGAGCGACAAACTCGTTCCCGAAGGTGTAGAAGCAGAAATTCCTTTCAAAGGAGATGTTTATAATATTCTGTTTCAGCTCATTGGCGGTTTGCGTAGCGGTATGGGATATGTCGGTGCTCATTCGTTGTTAGAACTACAGGAACGCGCAGATTTCTATCGTATCTCTACTTCCGGCTTAGCCGAGTCCCATCCGCATGGATTGGAGTATATTAAAGAAGCCCCTAATTATCCGGGGCATTAGTAAAAACCAAAAAAAATATTGAAAATGAAAAAGAATTTGAAAGAAAAATTAACTGAGAGGTTGAGAAATTTTCTTTGTCGAAGTTTTGGCGAAGATTTTTGGACATCCTTTAAAATTATTGCCGTTTGTTGTCTTCAATGGGGAGATACGGGCAAGGGTAAAATTGTGCATTTTCTGGCCTGGTTGTGGGCACATGTTGTTGTGCGTTGTGGCGGCGGTGATAATGCTGGACATACGGTAATCCATAAGGGAAAGGAAATGGTTTTTCATTTATTACCTTGCGGGATTCCATTTGATGATCAGGGAGTAATTAATGTTATTGCTAGTGGCGTTGTCTTCTATCCTAAAGCGGGGGTAGACGAAATAACCTTAGCCTTAACTAATGGACTTACCTGCGATAACCTGAAAATTGCCTTAAATGCTAAGATGATTACCCCTGATCTCATTTTCTTTGATCGCTTTAGCGAACAAAAAGCGGGTAAAGGTAGAATCGGTACAACCGGTAAAGGCATCGGCCCAACTTATACTAATTTCGTAAATCGAAAGGCTTTAATTTTGAATGACATTTTGAATCCAAAACTTTTCCGCGCCAAACTATCTGAATACATGGCGCCAGTTATCGAAAGATTAAAAACGCTTGATGAAGTTAGTCGAGAAGCGGCTAAAAAAATTCTTTTCCACGAGCATTTAGAAAGTGGACTTTATTATTCCGAAGCGGACGTCTTTGATGTAGAGGCTATAATTACCAAGTATTTGGAGTATGGCGAGTTTCTGCGTCCCTATATTTTCGATACGGATAAAATGGTTCAGGGATTTGTTGGTAAGAAGAATATTCTTTTGGAAGGCGCTCAAGGTAGATTGTTAAGTGTTAATCACGGCACTTATCCGTTTGTTACTTCATCTGATTGTTCGCCAGCTGGCATGGCTCAAGGAACAGGACTTAGGGAAACTGATATTAACGTCTCCTTTGGCATCATTAAAGGTTTCTATATGACCCGAGTTGGCAAGGGGTCTTTCCCGACTGAAATGGGAGGAGAGGAATCAGAAGTTTGGTGTAACGAAACCGGAAGCCGTGATCAGGAAGATAAAGATTTTGTGGTTTCTAACATTAATCATGAAAATTCTTTCTTTCAAGGCATCGCTATTAGACGCTGCGGAAGGGAATATGGAGCCACGACAGGACGCCCACGTCGGACTGGTTGGATTGATTTGCCGCTTTTACGCCATGCCTTGGCGAGTGGTGGTAATAATATCACGTTTACCAAGTTGGATGTATTGACTGGCGTGAAGAAAATTAAGGTTTGCTACGCCTATGAATATGTTGGTCCGGATTATGATTATGGCGGAGACGTTAATTTGATAAAGGGGGATATTATTGAAACAGCAATTGTTTTACCTGAAATTCTTCCGTACTGCAAGCCTTTTTATAAGGAATTTCCTGGATGGAATAAGGATATCAGAAAGGCGAAATACTTTTCTGATTTGCCGGTTAACTTGGTAAAAATTCTGAAATATATTTTTCAGGAAGCCAATGTTAAAGCCGTCCCGCGGATTATTTCCGTTGGCCCTGGTCCCGAAGAAACCGTTTTTGTTTGTCCTGGAGATTTGTAAAATTTGTAAAACTAAATTTTGTACTTTTTAAAGCCGATAGCTAATGCTGTCGGTTTTTTATTTGGTTTTTAATATTTTTTTAATCTCGGATTAGGGAGATGGTGTTATATTGTTTTAGCTTACTACCATAGTCGACTCCAGGATAATTAATTAACTTTATGGTTATGAAAAAAATTAAGACCGCCCTTTTGAAACTAGGACAATTATTAAAAAGAGTTTTCAAGCGGAAGCCAAAATATTTTCAGATATTTAAACGCCACCGCTGGCTGTTTATCTCTCTGACTTTTATTTTGTTGGTTGTGACTTATCTATTGGTCGCTATATTATCCATCAGTCCAGCGCGTATCAAATTATCAGAATTCAAAAAAATTATTAGTACTAGTGGCCCTTGTCATGAGGATTGTTTATTATACAGAAAGCAATTAAAAAATGAATTAACGCTTTATTTTAAACAAAGTAAACGTTTTCAAGAAAATGTCAGACAGTTATTTTTGACTAACGATACCCACCCAAGCTCGGTATCGGATTTAAATTTTAAAAAAGAACTTTTAGAAATAATGGCCGCGGCTAATGGTGCTGGTAATCCACCAGATTTTATTGCCGACTATTTTTTAAGCGCTGAGGCTCAGCCAGAACTGAAAGCTGAAATAATCAAATTATTTCTGGCCTCAACCGCTAATCCTGATTTAGGGGATTATTATTTTTCAATTTTAGATTCCGAGGAGGCAGTGGTCGTTAAAACGGAGGCGGTTAAGGCTCTCAGCACCATGTCCGATAAGCGCGCTTGTTTTAAAGTTGAAAATATTTACTTGCTCCAGGATTTAATTTTAAATAGCAAGGAATCTTTAAGTTTAAAAGCCGATTTAATTTTTTTGCTGTCTGATTTTGATGAATTTTTTCCAACCGAAAGCCAGCAAGCGTTAATGGAAATATTTCAAAACTCTTCGCAAAATATTGTTAAAGCGTTTGTCGCCGATACTCTAAATAATTTAGGCTTTATGGAATATAACGCACCTAGTGTTACCGATACAGAATGGACAGCATATTTTAATAATTAGTTAATAATATATGAAAATAAAAATATTTTTACAGATAGCCGCTTTATCAATAATCGTTCTGGGATTTTCTAAACCGGTTTCCGCCCTTACTCCTGGAGCCCTTATTTACCGAACTTCTAGCGATGGCAAGATGTATGGTTATAGCGATGATTCTTTGTTAGAGATTAATGAGCAAGGTATTCTAGAACATATTAATTCCGGGCATGTTGGTATTTATGTCGGCCGAGAAAACGGTGAAGATTATGTTGTCGAGGCATTGGCGGGCGGTATAGTGAAAACAGAGGCTCGTTATTTTATTAATGAAGCAAATAATGAAGAATTATTGGGAGCTAAATTACCGACTAAGGCGACGGCTCTAGAGTTGGCCAAGGTAGTAAAAATTGCTAATAGTTTAGTGGGTAAAAAATTGGGCTACGATTTTGATTTTAAAATTCAAAAAGGGCCGGACGATGGTGAATGGACTTGTGTCGGTTTAACAGAAAAAATTTATGAAAGCGCGAATATTTCTAACCCAAATAATTTAGGCTCTTTAGAATATGACCCTAACTATTATGCGCTAGATATTACTCCCGACGGTTTTAATAATCATAGTTTTGTTGGTAATGAAGGTGATTGTTTTTCCAAAACAGTTGAATTTTCCAAGATTGAGAAACGGCGCGATTTGCGCCTGCCCTTACCGGAGATTGTTGGCTTTAATGCCGGCTTAGAATATGCCGGTGAGCGTTATATTTTTTTGCCCTATACCCAGTTTCTTCAATCATCATTAAGAAGCGAAATAATAGATATTAATTTAAAAACCTTTTTTGATGATGCGAAAATTAGAGGGCAGGCCCCAATCAATTCTTTGATTCTGCGCTGGAGTTTAATTAATAATCCGATTTCCTCTTTAAAAATAATTGCTTCGGAAATCGGTGGTGCCATTGTGAGTTGGAAAGATAAGATATTTGGTGCTGCCGATTCTGAGGCTATTGTTTTGAATAATGACCCGGAGAAGAAAAATAATCAGTCTTTGAATAATGCCGATATTTCGAATAATGCTAATCATTTGCCGCTCGTAGAAATAAATAGTGCGGATAAATCTAAAATTTCTGATGACCAAGAAGTTACTGCTGTCACTGTCGCTGACGTTACTGATAATCAAGAAGAAAATATTAAGATAAATTATTCGCCTACTTCAGAAGAAAGCAGGATAGAAAATAATAATAACGAAGCAGCTGTTGCTCAGGTTAATATTGTATCGGCACCGTTAGCGCCAACAATTTTAGAATTATCTGAAACCGCCACCAAGTTAATTACTCCGACGAAGATAACAAGTAACTCTTCTAATTCTGGGTCAGCAGAAGAAATTTCTAAAAATATCACGCCTGGAATTTCTAAAATAAGTGCTGGCATTAAACCGGCCTCAACTATCGCTACTAATAATCAAAATCAGACAGTTACATCTTCTTTTAGCGAACCGCTCGCCATTATTAGTAAAATTTATAGTACGGAAAATAATGATTTTATTGAATTGTATAATCCCACTGATTATGGTTTTGATTTAGCAGAAGCCGGTTTTCGTTTAGAAAAAGCTAAGACGGCCACTGATCCTGGCTTGATGATGAGAATTGGTAACACTAGCGATGGTCTTTATCCCGGCGGAACCGTAATCAAAGCTAAGAGCTATTATTTAATTGTTCGAGACGACGCTAACAATTTTTATAAAAGTAGGGCAGACGCTATTGCTTTGCGTAATGAGTTTAGTTTGACCGCCGATGGTTATATAATATATCTAGGTAAGGGGGCTATTAGTTCTAGCGCGGATGAAGATATCATTGATGCTGTTGGTTTTGGTTCGGCTGTTTATTTTCGTGGTTTAGCGCCAGCTGTAAAAATTGAAGATAATTATGTTTTAAATCGCATCAGTGAATATAATGATAATTCTAAAGATTTTAATTTAATTATTTCTGATGATCCGGGAATAGTTTGGGATGAGGAAAATTCGGGGTCGGTAGATAATTCCAATAATGATTCTAGTCAAAATTCAGACGACAATAATAATCAAGCTAATGATGCTTTAGGACTTTTTGTGGAGCCACCGCCTTTAGAATCCGAAGGGATTACTAATTTGTGGCATTTTTCGGAATGCTATGGCGAGCAAACGTTTTCGGTAGGGAAATTTGATTGCGCTTTAGTGGTCGGAGAAAAATTCCCAAAATTTAAGCCGAGCTTAAATTCAGAAATTAATCTTAACCAATTCTCTCTAAGTTTTTATTATAGTGGCGCCAAGGTAGGAACTATTTCGCCGAAGTTAAAATTAGATTTAAGTAATAGTGATGGCCAGGCGGTAAATTTGTTATTTTCTAAGGGAATGCTACAAATTGAAGGTTTGCCAAATTCCGCTTGGCGTTATTATTTATCTTCAATATTTGCTACCGATGCTTGGCATCATTTTAGTTTGGTGGTTAACCAGGCGGACGGTTACTGGGCGGTTAATATTGACGGTCAAGAAGTTTGTCGAGAAAATTTTGTTCAGACGCTGGCCAGTAATTTTTTTGATTTAGAAGTAAGCGGTGATGGCGGCGGGACCTTGATTGATGAATTGGTTTTTTGGAATCGCAGCTTAGAAGCTTCAGAGATTGCCGCTAATTCTTTAGCTAGCGCGCCTTTTAGCCCAATTGTTTCGCGTGTTTCACAAACAGCCCCGGAACTGAAATATTTTTGGGACTTTAATGAAGGCTATGAGCTGGTTAATGAGGGGGGTGGCACGGAGGCGCTTGACGAAATTACTGGCCTTAAACTTAAGCTACCAGAAAATTCTTGGGTTTGGCGGTCGGCAGACAATACCGGAATTATCAATACTTGGGGGAAAGATATCGCTGTCAACTTGCCGTCGGCTCTTAATTCTAAAGATTTATCTTTAGCTTTTTGGTGGCGTGGTCAACTGGAGTCAAATGAAGGGCGTTCGATAATTTCGCTTAGTAAGTCTGGTGCTGAAAAAATGAGTTTAATTCCCGAGCCTTTTCGACACGCTTTTTTCTTTAATAATAATTACGGAATTTTTAGTGAAGGTTATGATGTTGATATTCCTCATGACACCAAGTGGCATCACCTGGCTTTAACCTTTGACTCTTATCGGTATCAGTTAAAATTTTTTGTTGACGGCGAGGAGAAACGCTCTTTGCCCTATTTTTGGATAAAAGATGGGGAAGAGCCAAATCACTTAGAAATTAGGAATGAACTCGATAGCATAGAATTAGATGATTTAAGCATTTGGGAGGGCGCCTTAAGGCCGTTTCAGATACAAAATATATATGAGCAGAGCAAAATTGAATAATCAGTTAAAGCCTTGCCTTTTTCAGCTTTTTATTGTAATATTTAGGGGTTATTGGGGAGAGCGGGCGATTACTCTTTGTTGGTTTTCTGACAAGGGGAGGAAAGTCCGGACTTCGCTAATAT
Source organism: Saccharimonadales bacterium (SeqCode) (assembly GCA_035646675.1). Lineage (GTDB taxonomy): Bacteria > Patescibacteriota > Patescibacteriia > Patescibacteriales > UBA12465 > UBA12465. The sequence goes on along the minus strand of DASROX010000016.1, from coordinate 5,729 downwards.
CTCATTCTTTGAGATTTAAATGATAGTGGGTAACGCCCACCGACTCGTTTCGGTTATCGTCGGACGCAGCCAGGGAAAGTGCCACAGAGACTATACTAATCCTGCAATTTTTTAACAGGATAAAAGGTGAAAAGAGGCTAGGTGTTTCGCAAGAAGCTGCTGGTCTCGCTCTCCGGTGACGGAGATTGCGCGGCAAACCCTATCAGAAGCAAGAGCAAACTCTTTTTTAGCCAATTTGGTTGATTAAGAAGACAAGTGGCTCGCACGAGCTAACTAGTAATAGTTAGCCTAGATAAATGATCGCTTAGAACAGAATCCGGCTTACAGCTACCCCAATAACAAATATTTATTATTAATTTAAATATGAAAAAAGCTGAATTATTTTTTTCAACCCTGTTCATCCCGGTTGATTTTGTGATGATTATTTTAGCTGGTTTGTCCGCTTATAAGCTTCGTTTTTCTAATTGGACAGTTAGTGTTAGACCAGTGATTTTTAATTTGCCGTTTAATGATTACCTCAAGTCATTGCTAGTAATCGCTCTGCTTTGGGTTTTTATTTTTGCGCTCGCCGGTCTTTATCAAATAAGTAGTGCCCGTAAATTAGCGCAGGAACTTCGCCGAGTATTTTTAGCTTGTTCTAGCGGTTTAGCTTTAGTGGCAATTATTATTTTCTTTCAACGGGAACTTTTTGATTCCCGTTTTATTGTTTTAGTCGGTTCCGTGTTTGCCTTATTTTATGTTAGTCTGGCACGCTCCTTTATTCGTTGGTTGCAAAGACGGCTGTTTATTTATGGTATTGGGGTGAATAAGGTTATCTTAGTGGGTAACTCCAAGACCGGGGATAATTTAATTGCTGAATTTTCCAGTAATAAGAAAGCCGGCTACGAAGTGGCTAAACGGGTTAGAGATTTTTCTTTGGAAACTGCTCAGGAAGTTTTAGAGTTTATCAAAGAAAAAGAAATTGATGAAATTATTCAAAGTGACCCCAATTTAACCAAAGCGGAAACTTTACGTCTCTATGATTTTGCTAATGATAATCATATTACTTTTCGCTATGTTGCTGATTTACTGGAAGTTAAAGTTTTACGTACGGAAGTCGCGGAAATAATCGGCATTCCTATTGTTGAGGTTAAACGCACTACGCTTGATGGTTGGGGTCGAATTTTTAAAAGATTTTTTGATATTATTTTTTCCAGCTTGTTGATAATTATTTTTTCGCCAATAATCGGACTGGCCGCCTTAATAATTAAAATTGATTCTCGTGGTCCAGTTTTCTTTTCTAGTCGTGATGACGGTTCATTTTTGTATCGTGTTGGCGAGGGCGGGAAACCGTTTAAATATTTTAAATTTCGCTCCATGATTCCTAATTCCGACAGCATGAGATATAAGGAGTTAGCTGATCGCAATGTTAGAACCGATGGCCCAATGGTTAAAATTAAAGATGATCCGCGTGTCACTAGAGTTGGGCGCTTTATTAGACGTTATTCAATTGATGAATTACCGGAATTATTTTTAGTATTTATTGGTCGCATGAGCCTGGTTGGTCCGCGTCCGCATTTGCCGGAAGAAGTTGCTAAATATGAAAATTACCATCGCAAGACTTTAACCATTAAACCGGGGATTACCGGTTTGGCTCAGGTTTCCGGCCGTAGCGATTTATTATTTGAAGAAGAGGCCAAATTAGATATTTATTATATTGAAAATTGGTCCATGTTATTAGATATTTCCATTCTGCTTAAGACGCCGCTGGCGGTTTTTAGGCATCGGGAAACAGAATAAGCTTATGAAGGTTGCTTTAATACATGATCACTTAGCCCAGGACGGTGGCGCAGAAAAGGTTTTAAAAATCTTGGCTGATATGTTTAAGGACGCGCCTATTTATACGCTTCTTTACGAAAAGAAAAACGTCGATAAATATTTTAAGGATAGGCAGATTGAAACCTCGGTTATTCAAAAATTACCTGGTGGCGTTAGACATTATCAGTGGTATTTATTTTTTATGCCGATGGCCGTAGAATTTTTTGATTTACGCGGTTATGATTTAGTAATTTCTGATACCAGTTCTTTTGCGAAGGGCGTAATTACTTCGCCCGATACTTTGCATATTTGTTATTGTCATACTCCGACGCGATATTTATGGAGCGATACTCATCAATATATTAATGAACTCAAATATAATAAATGGTTAAAGAAAATTATTTCTTTAATTTTAAATCGGATTCGTATTTGGGATAGACTGGCGGCTGATAGGGTTGATTTATTTATCGCCAATTCTAAAACTGTTCAAAAACGAATTACTAAATATTATCGTCGTGAATCCTTTTTGATTTATCCGCCGGTTGAAACCGATAATTTTAAAATTATTAGTATTGCCGATAATCAAGAAGCTCCGTATTTTTTGATTGGTTGCCGTTTGACGCCCTATAAACGCGTAGATATTGTGATTTCCGCTTTTAAGGAATTGGGGGCAAATTATCGTTTAAAAATTTTTGGTGATGGGGTTGATATGGAAAGATTAAAAAGATTAGCTGACGGCGCTTCCAATATTGAATTTTTAGGACGGATAAGCGAAGAGTCTAAGCCAAAATTATTTGCGCTTGCTCAAGCCTTCATTAATCCTCAAGAGGAGGATTTTGGAATTACGGTTGTGGAATCAATGGCTGCCGGACGTCCGGTTATCGCTTATCGCAAGGGCGGGGCGACAGAAACGGTTATTGAAGGAAAGACGGGAATGTTTTTTGATACTCAAACTTCAGTGGCGGTTATTAAGGCGGTAAAAGAATTTAGCGCTGATAGTTTTAATCCGCAAGAGATAAAAGATTATGCTGAAAAATTTTCTACCGCCAATTTTAAAAATCAAATTACGGAATTTATTAGTAACCATCAAGAACAGTTAAAATAATTATGAGAATTGGAATTGATGCCAGAGTTTTAATGGATAGAAATTATAGCGGCGTATCAGAATATACCGCTAATTTATTATCTGAAATATTGCGTCAAGACAAGCAGAATGAATATGCTTTATTTTGTAATTCTTTTAAGCATCAAGAAAGCCGTCTGAACAGATGGAAAAAAATAAATAGCCAGATTATTAGCACGCATTACTCTAATAAATTTTTTAATTATTTTTTGCAAAAATGTTTTCATCGTCCGCAACTCGATAATATTTTAGGCGGCGTAAATATTTTTTTCGCACCCCATTTTAATTTTTTAAACGTTAGTTCCGATACTAAATTGGTGGTCACGGTTCATGATTTATCATTTTTACGCTATCCGGAATTCTTCAGCTGTCGGAAAAATTTTTGGCACAAAGCTCTCAGGGTTTCACACTTGTTAAAACGAGCTGATAGGATTGTAGCGGTTTCGGAAAATACCAAGCATGATTTAATTGAAATATTAGGGATTAGCCCTGATAAGATTAAGGTAATTTATTCCGGCAATAATTTTTTAGCCGCTCCGTTAAATGAGACCGAGACTGTTAACTTTTTTTCCCAAAATGGGATTAAACCAAGATTTATATTTTCTGTTGGCAATATTGAACCACGTAAAAATATTAATGGCTTAATAAAAGCTTACGAAGAATTAAGAACTCGTCGTTCCGATTTGACGCCACAGTTAATTTTGGCTGGAGCTAAAGGTTGGAAACATCGTCAAATATTTAGAACTTGGAAGAAATCGCCCTATAAACAAGACATTAAATTTTTAGGCTATATTAGTTCGGCCGAAAAGGCGACATTATTTGCGGCGGCCGCGGTCTTTGCTTACCCTTCATATTACGAAGGCTTCGGTTTTCCACCTCTGGAAGCTTTAGGCGCTGGTGTGCCCGTTGTTTCTTCTAATATTTCCAGTTTGCCGGAAGTGCTCGGCGAGGCCGCTTTATTGGTAAATCCTTTTAGAGTTGAAAATATCTCCGAGGTTTTGGAATTAATTTTAACTGACAATAATCTGTGCACCAAGTTGATAGCTAACGGAAAAAAACGAGCAGCGCTATTTACTTGGGAGAAAGTTGCGCAAAGCTATTTAGAATTATTTAAAGAATTAGATGACAAATAATATTAAGAGCGTGCTTCAAAAAGATAAGCGTTTAAAAAAGAAAAAAGTTTTAGTGGCGATGTCGGGTGGAGTTGATTCCTCAGTCGCCGCTCAGCTACTAAAAAATGAAGGTTATGAAGTTGCTGGAATTTTTTTGCATTTTTGGAAAGATGAGTCCGCGGGAAATAAAGCGGAAAATCGTTGCTGTTCTTTAGAATCTTTAATGGATGCTAAAAAGGTAGCGGCGAAAGTTGGTATTCCGCTATATACTTTTGATTTTTCAGCGCCTTTTAAAAAAGCAGTGGTTGATAATTTTTTAAACGAGTATGCCGCCGGCCGAACACCAAACCCTTGCGTGGTTTGTAATAAACAAATTAAAATTGGACGCTTACTTAAATATGCGCGGCGTCTGGGCTACGATTACGTGGCGACTGGTCATTATTTAAATATCGCTAAAGTCGGTAAGGCTTATCAGCTTAAAAAAGCGAAAGACAAACTTAAAGATCAATCTTATTTCCTTTATACTTTTTCTCAGGACGAGTTGGCGCATTTATTATTTCCGCTCGGCGTCTATAAGAAACCGCAAGTGCGTAAATTGGCGGCTAAGTATAATTTAATGGTGGAATCAAAAGCGGAAAGTCAGGATATTTGTTTTTTAGCGGGACCACATAATGATTTTTTGAAAAAATATTTGAAGCTCACGCCTGGTCCGATTAAACTTTTGGAAACCGGGAAAGAGATTGGCACCCATCAAGGTTTACCGCTTTATACTATCGGTCAAAGACGGGGAATTGAAATTGGTGGCACCGGTCCTTATTATGCCGCTAAGCTTGATTACCGTCAGGGTATTCTTTATGTGGTTAAAGAATGGAATCAGGAAGTTTTGTATAAGAAGGAATTGATAGCCAAAAAAGTAAATTGGCTTAGCGGTATGGCGCCGAAAAAAAATTTAAAGTGCCAGGCGGTAATCCGTTACGGCCACAAAGCGGTTGCTTGCACGGTATCCATAAAAAACGAGCGTGAATATTTAGTAAAATTTTCGCGTCCCCAAAGAGCAATTACCAGCGGTCAGAGTATTGTTTTCTATGATAAAGAGCGAGTGCTGGGCGGCGGCTTAATAAAGTGATATAATCTTTTCCATAATAAATAAATTAATTTATCAATAACTATGGCTCAAGAATTACCCGCAGTTTTTAAACGTATCCAAGACAAGAAAAAAGAACAACGTGAATTAAAAGCAATGTTTCGCGATGCGCTAACCAATACTGGCGAATATCAGAAAGTTGTTCAAGAACTTGATGATTTAAAGATTAAGAAAAAGCAAATTGAAGCTTCCGTTAAAGCTGATTTTAAACAAGAATTTGATAAGTTGGAAGGTTTGAAACTCAATATTGCTGGTGATAATCAATTATTAAGTGATTTAGCCTTAACCCAATTCGTTAGCGGGGAACTCGTAAAATTGGTTGATGAAAATAAGGTTGAATACGAGCCGATATTTACGGTTCGGTTTAAGAAGGCTTAACTGACTTATTTAAGATAGTTTTAAATTAAATTTATCGTGCGATTGTTAATATTAAAAATGATGTGGGCCTGGAGGCGGTCCTCGGAATCAAGTTTGACATTTGGTTTCCGGGGTTCGATTCCCCGCAGGTCCACATCCGGCGGATAATTGACTTAGTTGATATTTGGGTGTATTA
>DASROX010000015.1:0-4976 GCA_035646675.1 Saccharimonadales bacterium (SeqCode) | reverse complement strand
AAAGTATGAAAAAAATTTTTCAAAAAATAAAGAACAGTAATGTTTTGCCGCCATTTTTAGTATTATTTGTTATTTTAATTATGGCAATTTTTGGCACACAAGTATTTAAAGCAGATGCGACAACCAGCTATTTAGGTGGTGCTAACAATATGTTATTTGTTGGTGGTGGTGCAATTTTAGGAAACGATTCCCCAGCTACCGGCTTAGCTGTGGTTAACGGCACATCTTATTTTATGGGTAGCGTTGGTATTGGCACAGCCAGTCCTGGCGTAAAATTAAATTTGTATACTACAAGTGGTGAGCTAGCAATAAGATTGCAAAATGCCTCTTCTGGTGGTCGCACTTGGGACCTTGATTCTAAAAACACCTCTGGTTCATTTAGTATAATTGATAGAACATCTAATGTTGATCGACTTCTTATTAACTCAAGTGGTAAAGTTGGGATTGGGACGACGGCACCGGCGTCTCTATTGAGTGTTGGCGGTGCTGGAAGTAGTAGCTGGGGTATATATGGAATCGGATCTACCATTGGCGTTTATGGAGAGGCTGCTACTGGTTCTGGTGCTGGTGTATTTGGCGGAAATAATGGAACTGGTGCTGGTGTTCAGGGTACCCAGTCTGGTTCTGGTTACGGCGTTGCGGGTTATGGCTGGGATAGTATTGGCGTTTATGGATTCACTGGTGCCACTGCCATGGCTACAGCTGGCGTTGTTGGCAAAGGTGGCGGCACAGGGGTATATGGTAGTGGTTCTAATTATGGCGTTGTTGGTATGAGTTCTTCTATCGGCGTTTATGCAAGTGGCGGAAGCGGTACAGGTGTAGTTGCTAATGGTAGTACTCAAGGAATTCTAACTAATACTTGTACCGGTTGTTCCATTCTGGCGGAAATGATTACTGTTAGCGAAACTCCGAATAATGGCGATATAATGTGTACGAATCCGAACACCGGGAAAACGGAAATTTGCCGAGAAGATAAGAGCGACTATATCAAAGGTATCGCTCAAAAATATGCCGAAACAGTTATGCGTATGGGTTGCAGTAAAACACTTGATCAAAAAAATGGTGAGAATAATATGAGTATCGGCGTGATGGATGTTGATGCTTGGCAGAAGCTTCCGGAATGCAAAGGTTGGTACCCAATCGCTCTTTCCGGTTTGTCCGAAAAAACAAATGTTGTTTGTGAAACTCCAAGTGGAAAAAGATTGGGTTATGGCGATATCCTAGTCTCTTCAAATATTCCTGGTCGTCTAAGACCATTGGATAAAGATGAGGCTGTCCAGTCCTATCAAATCGCCGGTCGAGTTGATACGCTTTGTGCGGCCGGTAAAAAAACTGATTCGATAATGGTTTGGATACAATAAATAATTATCGATATTTAACAATCAGGATGTCTTCACGGATGTCCTGATTTTTAATCAATAATATGAAAGAAAAAATTTTAGGTGCTTTATTGGCCATGGCTCCTTTTAAGGGCAACGCTCAGGAAGGGGTCTTGCCGACCAAGGATAAAATAGCGCCAAAAATAGAAGAGGCGCAACCAGTCCAAGAGGATAAGAGGTTGAAAGATAAAAAAACAGTTCATTGGAATACTGTTTTAGAAACCAATATTTCTCTGCTGGGCGCGAAGGAATTTAATAACCCGCCCGCCTTGGAAAAGAGTGCTAAGATTGAACAAGTTTTTGAAAAAGATGATGAGACGCTGATAAGTATTCATCCAGTATATTCAACATGTAGGTAATAAAACTGTCTTATTTGCCTCAAAGTTTATCTTTAGTTTTTATAGACAAGTATAATAAAAAGTAGTATTATATGGATATAATATATATTTAATTTATTTTAAGTATTTTACTTTTTAATTAAATTAATTAAATTTCATATGAAAAATAAAAATTATTTTATTTATTTAATAAGCATTATTGTAATAGCTGTTGTTGTATTTTTTGTTTATTTTTTACAAGGTAAAAATAAGGTTGCAAATAACAACATAGAGAAAAATAATGTACAATCTGACCCAATTGAAAATGTGAATGTAGTTGATTCAGAAATAAATGATGTGTCTGTTCCAGCAACTTTTGATGTTGAAAAAATTGCCAAGCCCAAAGAATTAGATGCTCGTCAGGTGTCTATTTTAGAAAGTTCAAATTTTTCAATCCCTAAGGATGTCGCCGGAATAGAGATGATGAGCAAACAGGAAAAAGAATCTTTAGGCCTAGATCCCGAGTTAAATATTCAAGTTTTAGGGCGCAATGAGGAGGGCCAGGTAACCGGATATCAGTTTATCTATAGTGAAGGAGATTTTATTTTAGATTTGAGATAAATTTTAGAAAAATGAATAATAAAAAGAAAATTATTTTGGCACTTGGCTTAATTTTTATTTTAGCTTTGCTGGTATTAATCCTTTGGCAATTGAAATTTGGCAGCGAGCCGGTGGCGCCAATAGTAAAAGTTGATAATCCTTTTTTGCCCAATGCTAGTCAGACTTCTTCAACAACTCCACGCGATTGGGAGGAAACTATTGTTAGAAAGGCAGTACCGGTTGGAGCGGTTGTTCCAGAAGTAAATACTGTTATTCCGGATAATTTAAAAGATCAAATTGCTGTTCCCACGGCGAGCGTGCCGGTGGTTGAAGGTGCTGAGGCTAAACTTAGATTATTTGAGGTTAGAGCTGAGGCTGATAAATTTATTCCGGAAAAAATAATTGTTAATCAAGGCGATACGGTTCATATTGATTTTACGGCAGTTGATAAGGATTATGATTTTACGCTTTCCGGTTATAATATGAAACAGGCACCTAAAAAAGGCGAAACTAAATCTTTAGAATTTCAAGCTTTGCAGGATGGTGATTTTATTTATTATTGTTCGGCCTGTGGCGGTTTAGAGGCGGGTCCCCAAGGACATATTATTATTGTTAAATAATTACTGTTGTCATAAATTTTTAGAATTGCTATAATAAATTTAGATAATAATTTATGTTTAAATGAAGTGAGTTTGCTTTCTTCTTTTAAACTTTATTTTGAGAATATGAAAAAAAACATGATTGGAAATTTAGTGGCGATTATCTTAATTTTAGTTTTTGCCGGATTGTTAACTTATTTTTACGTGTCATTGAACCGCATGGATAAAAAGATGATAGAATTACAAACTACTATTGGTCAAGATTCGGCCAAAATTACTAGTATTGTTGATTTTTTTAACTCCAACATCAATGCCCAAAATGCTACTAAATAATAAAAATATAAAAAGACCGTTGACCAAGGCTTATGCCGGTCGCGATCTAAACAATAATTCTATGAAAAAAGAAATCGTTTTTCCACTTATTGCCGGAATCATCTTTGGTGCCATGGTGATGGTTTTTTGGCAGTTTACTGCTAGTTTAAAAAATCAAAGTGCTCGTTTAGCTCAATTAGAAACAGCAACTAGCCAGAATTCCCAAACTGTTAATGACATTGTTACCTTTATTAATCAAGCAACTCAAGGCGGTCAGGCTGCTGGTGGTGATGCTAATACCCCAGCTACTCCTGCTCAATAAATTAACCTTTCAGACTGAAAAAGCCCTGCCAAAAGCAGGGTTTTTGTGTTATAATTTTAGGGTATGAAAATGCTAGAGGTAAAAGTCAGAATTGAAAAATTAAAACAAGAAATTAATTATCATCGTTATAATTATCATGTTTTAGACCGGGAAAGTATTTCGCCGGCGGCTTTAGATAGTTTAAAAAACGAGTTATTTGCTCTGGAAAATGAATATCCGGAGCTAATTACCCCTGATTCACCGACTCAACGGGTTGCCGGCCAACCTTTAGCTAAGTTTATTAAGACTAAGCACTCGCGACCGATGATTTCTTTGTTTGACGCTTTTTCTGAGCCTGATATGCGTGCTTGGCAAGAACGCAATGAGAATTATTTAAAGCGCTCCTGGAATCAGGCATATTATTGTGAGTTAAAATTAGATGGGCTAGCTATTAGTCTGCGTTATGAGGGTGGACGATTGGTAGTTGCTGCTACTAGAGGTGACGGTGTGACTGGTGAAAATGTAACGGCGAATGTGAAAACTATTCAGAGTATTCCCCTATCTTTAAGGCGTCCCAGCTCGTCAGAGTTTAAAACGGCCGGTTTTTCGTCAGCAACGGAAAAAATTATTTTAAATTTATTAGATAAAGGAAATATAGAAGTCAGGGGCGAGGCCATCATGACTAAAAAAGTTTTGCGCGATTTGAATAAAAAATACGAAGCTTTAGCTAAGCCGTTACTCGCAAACGTTAGAAATGGGGTGGCTGGCTCTATCCGTCAATTAGATTCCAAAATTACCGCTGAACGTCAGTTGGATTTTTATGCTTATGATTTACTTTTGGGTGATTATGAAAGCGGGGAAGTGGTCACTACTAAATTACAATTAGACTCACTTTTACGCTTGTTAGGTTTGAAGGTTCTAGGCGATAATACGGTTTGTAAAAATTTAGAGGCGGTTTTTGCTTTTTTTATTGGTGTTGGGAAAAGGCGTGAGAAACTGGCTTTTGATATCGACGGGATTGTCGTTAAAGCCAATGATTTAACAATGTGGCCGACTTTAGGCATAGTTGGTAAAGCCCCGCGTTATATGATGGCTTATAAGTTTCCGGCTGAACAAGCAACGACTCGGATTAATGACATTGTTTGGCAAGTAGGACGCACCGGGGCGCTGACGCCGACAGCAATTTTAGAGCCAGTTTTAGTGGGTGGAGCGACGATTAGTCGTTCAACTTTACATAATTTTGATGAAATAAATCGTTTGGATTTGCGCTTGGGAGATACAATTATTATTGAGCGATCTGGTGATGTTATTCCGAAAGTAATCAGTGTTTTAAAAAATTTACGGAGCGGTAAGGAAAAGAAAATTTCGGCGCCTGCCTATTGCCCGATGTGTGGCGGTAAGGTAGAGCAAGTAAAAGATGAAGTTGCTTATCGCTGCGTCAATAAAAATTGTTTCGCAGTTAGTTTGC
>DASROX010000014.1:0-8565 GCA_035646675.1 Saccharimonadales bacterium (SeqCode) | reverse complement strand
GGATTTTTTGTATTCTCTATTTTTTTAAAGATGGGCCAGTATTTTTAAATCCAGTTTTTGACGTTTAGTGTCAAGCGTGGCAAAAGTTGCTTGGTAAAAAGTTCCAGAAATATTACCGGGGTTGGCTAAAAATGTTTGTTCGCGTTTTTCGAGCCAAGGTTTATGACTATGACCTAAAAAAATAAAATCTAAATTTTTAGAACTTAAATTGTGAACCTGATTAAGGGCTTTATTCTGATGGCAAAAGCCCAAATTTAATCCAGAAATCTCTTCCACTCCCGCTTCATTACGATATTTTATATTATGAAGACCCTTTAAATCGGCGGCAGTAAAAGTTTCACCATTACCCTCAACTAAAAAAATTTCTCCGGGAAATTTTTTAGATAAAAATTTTAAAGTATCAGCGTCGCAGACGTCGCCACAACAAATAATCTTCTCTATCTTATTGATATTGCACCAAGATAAACATTTTTCTAAATTTATAATATTATCATGGATATCAGAGATGATGGCGATTAACATATTTTTATTTTCCAATCCGCATTTTTATCTCGTAGGCCATTTGTTCCAGTTTTCTTAAATGCCCACGTGCTTGATCATATTTAGTTCTTAAATATCCAGTCATATCAAAGTCAATTAATTGAGCCATGATATCCTCGGCGGATTTTTTTATCTTAGCCACTTCGGTAAATTTGCCTTTAGCAGCCTGGTTGGTGGCATAACGCACCATTTCACCGATAAGATCGCAAACTCCGCCTAAATATGACTCATAGTTAAGGTGTAAGCCAGTGGTAGGGGTAATTTCTTTTTTCTTAATTATGGAATAAAAAGTTTTTCCCTCTAAATATTCTTCAGCGGCCGCTTTATAAGCGCCTTCTTTTTTTAATCTTTCTGGGCCGAAGCGTTTTTCTAAACTAGCTAAGGCTTTTTCCATTTCTGTTATTTTGACTTCAGCAATTTTAAAGTCTTGGCGTTGAAGAGAGAAAATAGTTTTTTTAGCTTCAAATAAAATACTATTAGAGGCACTGATTATTTGCCTTCTCTCGCTTTCATTAGCTTGGTAATCTTTTTTTAAGTCGTTTAAAAATTTTTTATTTATCATATTCTTTAAATTACTCGGAAGACTTCTTCTAAAGTGGTTTCCCCCTTTAAAGATTTAAGGATACCATCTTGAAGCATGGTGACCATACCGTTTTTGATGGCTTCTTGTTCAATCTCAAAATCAGTTACTTTATCGTTTTGAATTATTGTTTGAATTCCCGGAGTCATAGTTATCGCCTCGTATAAACCAATTCGTCCTTTATAGCCAATTTGGCCGCATTTTTCACAACCAATACCTTTATAGAAAGTTAATTTTTCGGGAATAGTAACGGCGGGGTTGTTAATGCTGGCTAAAATAGTTTTTACTTTTTCCAGTTCTTCTGGAGTGACAGAAACCTCTTGTTTGCAATCAGGACAAATTCTTCGGGCTAGTCGTTGGCCAATAGTATATTCTATGGAGTTAGCTAAGGCTTGTCGCTCGACGCCTAAACCAACGAAACGGGAAATGGCACCGGCGGCACTGTTGGCGTGAATGGTTGATAAAACCAAATGCCCAGTCATCGCCGCTTCAATGGCAATTTTAGCGGTCTCGGGGTCTCTGATTTCACCAATCATCATGATGTTCGGATTTTGGCGCAGTAAAGATTTCATCGCTGATACGAAAGTATAGCCACTAGCCTCATCAATTTGGGTTTGCATAACGCCTGGTAATTGATATTCAATTGGATCTTCAATCGTAATTATTTTAACATCTGGTTTATTGAGTTTGTTAAGGACGCTGTATAGAGTGGTTGTTTTACCGCTACCAGTCGGTCCGGTAGTAATAATAATACCCTTATTTTTTTTCATGGCAGCCTCTAAAGAAGTTAGAGTTGTGCCCGTGATTCCTAATTTAACCATATCTAAATTAGCGGCCTCGGTTGTAAGGAGCCGAACAACTATTGTTTCACCGTAACCGCCGGAAATAATAGAAAGACGACAATCAATTTTATGGTCAGGTAAATAAATACTAAAGCGACCGTCAAAAGTAGCGCGCTTGATATTAGTTGGTGTGCCGGCTAAAATTTTTATTTCTGATAATAGAGGTAAATAGCTAGTTTTTGGTAAAGAAAAAATATCATGTAAAATGCCATCAATTCGGAATCTGATTTTAACATCTTCGGCGGTTGGTTCAATATGAACATCACCAGCTTCTCGCAAGACAGCGAGCGTCATGGTTAATTTAATTAAGTCGGAAGTTGGAATTTCTCTTGCTTTTTCATTTATTTCTAAAATATTTTTACTCATTTCTTTGGCGTCCTCCACTTGTTGAGGATTTATTTTAACGCCACGTCCAATTGTTTGTGAAATTACCACATCGTAAAGCTCGTTAACATAATCAAAATTACCAATTACTCGATAAACTTCTTCTAAACTAGTTTCACCTTTTAAGGCCTTTAAGACCCCGTCTTGGAGCATAGTTATCATTCCGTTTTCAATCGCTTGTTGTAAGATTTTAAAAGAAGGGGCTTGATCTACAGTTAATTGACGAATTTTATCATCAAGGGTAAAGATTTCGAAAATACCAGAACGTCCTTTATATCCAGTAAAGTTACAATTTTCACAACCAGCGCCGGCTTGAAAAACACCTGGTAATTTAGAAGGGATATTAATTCCAGTTTTGGGAGAAATTACGGCTAATATTTTATGAACCAATTCTTCTTCGTCTGCATCTAAGGTTTTTTCTTTTCTACATTGAGGACAAAGTTTTCTTACTAAACGCTGGCCGATAACCGCGTTAATGGATGGTGCTAAAAAATATGGTTTAACGCCAATATCTATTAAGCGCGGGATAACTCCAGAAGCATCGTTAGTATGAAGGGTGGATAAGACTATGTGTCCGGTTAAAGAGGCTTGAATAGAGATTTCCGCCGTTTCTAAATCCCTAATTTCACCCACCATGACCACGTTAGGATCTTGGCGCAAGATTGATCTTAAGCCTTCAGAAAAACTAAAACCATGCTTGCTATCAACTTGACTTTGGTTGATTCCGGATAATTGGTATTCAATCGGATCTTCTAGAGTAATAATTTTAGTTCCTGGTTGGTTAAGTTTATTAATAACCGCATACAGGGTAGTGGTTTTGCCACTGCCCGTCGGACCGGTAGTTAAAATTAAGCCGTTTGGTTTGGCAATTTCTTGTTTTAAAATTGGTAAGACTTCTGGTCTAATTCCAAGATTTTCAATATCCAGAGATGTCATGCTCGAATCCAAAATACGCATCACTACACTTTCGCCATAAGCGGTCGGCAAGAAAGAACAGCGAACATCAACGCGCCTTTTTTCTAAGTAAATTGTATAACGCCCATCTTGAGGTTTATTTTCTATATTTATTTTTACCCGCGCCAAAATTTTTAAACGTGATATTATTTTATGCCATTTTTCGCTACTGATAACCGCGGCTTTTTGTAAGACACCGTCTAATCTTAGTCGAATAACAACTCCATTGTCCCCGGCTTCAATATGGACATCACTCGCTCCAACCTTAATGGCGGTAGCCAGAATTAAAGTAATAACATCAGTGATATTTACATCGTTTATTTTATCATTCAAGTTTTTATAACTAGAAATATCATTTTTAAATTTTTCTAGTTGTTCCGGACTGATTTCGACGCCACTTTCATATTTTTTTATTTTTGGTAAAGATCGATAGGCCTCAAGCGCATAATCTACACTATTTGAGGAAATAAGATAAAGCCTAGTTTTAGCAAAGTATTGTTCGCTTAGTCGCTTCATTTCTTCTAAAACTTCAGCGCTAGGATTTAAACAGCCAATTCTAATGTTTTTGCCGTCATAAAAAAAACAGACAGCCTTTAGCTCTTTAGCCCTTTCTTCCTGGATTAGAACCAGGGCCTCTGGACTAATAGGAAAGCCGGAAAGATTAACATAGTCTAAAGCCAGTTCTTCCGCGTCTCTTTGTGTTTTATGCTCTAGTTCTTTAAGTTTTATTTCTTCCTCTTTTCTAGCAAAAAGACCGGCGACGCTTTCTTCGTCGCCTGTCGGATTTAATAAATTTTCGATTGAGTTCAAATTCCCCATAGTTTAAACTTTTTTCTTGAAAATTCTTTCCAGTTTAGCTTCTCCTCGGCCTTCTTCAAGTTCCAAAAATAGATTGGTCCAGGCGGACACTTGAAAGGTGGTTAAGAACGCTCCAGTGAAGAGAATTAGAGCCAGAACAATAAATAACAAGAAAATTAGTAACCCGGCTAAGCCGTAATTAGCGGCAAAGACTAGGTATGGGAAAATAAAAATTGAGATAATAAGGAGTAGTAAGAATCCGGCTAAAAAACTGACAATAAATAAAATAATTCCCATTTCCACACTGATAAGCCAATTGTTACTGAATAATTTAATTGATTTTTTTAAAGACGAACAAAAAGATTCTTTATTCAAGACATTATAGGCAATGGCGTATTTAATAATTAAGGATAAGGAAACGGCAATAGGGGTAAAGATTATAAATGATAAGACGTAAATTCCGGCCAAGTAGCCAGAACCGTTAATCGCGAGAAATAATAAGGGGACAGATATTATAAAGAGAGCTAAGCCGACTAATATTTTAATTAGAACATTAAGTCCCAAAACCGGCCAAAAATGTAGATGCCCTTTGGAGATGCTTTCTCGAATATTTAAGATTGGTGTTTTTTTCTTGGCTACTATTAATTCTTTAGCACTAATAACTAAAGCGGCTTGTGAGGAAATGGAAAGCCAAACAAAAGTTACAATTAGGGTTATCGTAATAATTAGAACAGTCAAAGTATTGATAATTGTAAAAATATCATAGGAGAATAAGTGTAAAAATCCAGAGCAGAAAGAACCAAAGGCATTTAAAACGACTAATAGCCCGTTGATATGGTAATAAGAATTCTCTAAAGCATTGGCTTGTAGGCCGTTGGCCAAAACTTGGTATTCAAAAGAACCGCTGGCGGCGGCAATAGAGGCAAAAAGTCCGAATAACCAAAGATATTTGTTTTTCCAGGCGATATTCCAAGATTGTTTTAAGATTGAGCGATAAGAAAACATAAAATTAAAAGCTAGCTTTATAGTTCAATCCGAACTTAGACGACGGATTGAAAAACTTAATAAAGTCTGATAGTATTATAACATAATTCTAAGATTATTACCAAGTATTTTGAGTCTTTAAAAAGATTAAATAAAGCCATGACATTTCTGGAAAGTTTAAAAAATAAAATTATTGCTCAACTTGGCGCGCCGGCGCTTGTTTTTTCTTATCCGCCCAATTCTGAGTTGGGAGATTTGAGTTTAGCTTGCTTTGAGCCAGCCAAGAAAGAGAATATTTCTCCAGTAGAATTGGCAAAAAAATGGGCCGAAAAAATATCCCAGAATCAAGAATTAGCGCTTTATTTTATAGAAGTTAGACCTGTTGGCCCCTATCTTAATTTTTTTATATCGCCTAGTCTCTTGGCGACCGAAATAGTTGCCGCTACTAAAAAAGAAAAAGATAATTACGGGCGAAATGATAGTGGGCATCAGCAACAGATAATGATTGAATATTCTAATGGTAATACCCATAAAGAATATCATGTTGGTCATTTACGAAATATTGCTTATGGTGATGCTATTAACCGTTTGTTAGATGCTAACGGGTTTAAATCGATACCAGTGTCTTATATTAATGATTTTGGTATTCACGTTGCGAAAACTATTTGGAATTGGAAAAAGAATCCTGCTTATGCCCATCAAACTGAACCCAAGGGCTTTTTGTTAGGAAAATGTTATGCTGATGCCAGTCAAAAGTTAACTGATAGACCGGAGTATAAATTGGAAGTAACCAAAATAATGCAGGAAATTGAAAGTCGAAGTGGTGATAATTATGCCTTATGGAAAGAAACTAGAAATTGGAGTATTGATTACTTCGCCTCTATATATAAGGAGCTAGATATTAAATTTGAAAAGATTTTTTATGAGAGCGAAGTTATTGATGAGGGGCTAGAAATGGTTAATACCATGCTCAATAAGAATATTTTAGTTAAAAGCGAGGGCGCTATTATTGCTAATTTAGAGAAATATGATTTAGGTATTTTGCCAATTATTAGATCTGATGGTACGGCTTTGTATCCGGTGGCCGATTTAGCGCTCGCGGTCAATAAATTCAGTCTTTATAATTTAGTGGAGTCCATATATATAGTTGATGTGCGCCAAAGCCTTCATTTTAAGCAGCTATTTAAAGTTTTAGAGCTTTTGGGCTATAGTCAGCGTTTAACCCATCTGCCCTATGATTTTGTTACCTTACCGGGCGGAATGATGTCTTCACGCACGGGAAATGTCATTACTTACGAAGAATTAAAAACCAAGATAAGGGCGCGCTTATTATCGGAAACAAAAAGTAAACACGAAGACTGGACCGATGAGCAGGTCACAAAAGTAGTGGATGTTTTAACTATTGCTATTATCAAATTTGAAATGTTAAAAGTTAGTGCTGATAAAATTATTACCTTTAATATTGAAGAGTCGTTAAAGTTTGACGGTTATACCGCTTGTTACTTGGAATATAGTTATGCTCGGTTGCAGAGTATTTTACGGAAAGAATCCGGCGTTTCTTTGCTGGGCAAAATAGATTTTTCGATGCTTACCGAGAAAAAGGAAGCAGAACTATTAATGAAAGTGGCAAAATATCCAGAAATTATTATTTTAGCCAGCACTAAACGCAATCCGAGTGAACTTACCAGATATCTTTTTGAATTAGCCCAGTTGTCTAATGATTATTATCACGCTGTTAATATTCTCAAGGCGGATAAAAAAATAAAAAAGGCGCGCTTAGCGCTAATTAAGACCGTTTCCCAAGTTTTAAAAAATGGTTTGCATGTTTTAGGATTAGAAACTTTGGAGGAAATGTAAAAAAATAAATATATGAAGAAAAATGAAGTGCAAAATAATTTAGATAAAATAGTTTCGCTCGCTAAGCGTCGCGGTTTTGTTTTTCCATCTTCGGAAATCTATGGTGGTTTTCCGGCGGTTTATGATTTTGGACCTTATGGTGTAGAACTCGCTAATAATATTAAGAAGGAATGGTGGAAGGCTATGACTCAATTACGCGACGATGTTGTTGGTTTAGATTCCGCGATTTTTATGAGTCCCAAAATTTGGGAGGCTTCCGGTCATGTTAAGGGTTTCTCCGACCCTTTAACTGAATGTCGTAAATGTCATAGTCGTTTGCGTTTAGATTCTTTATTGGAAGAGGCGGGAATTTTTGCCGATGAAAAAATGACAGAAGCGGAAATCAATCAGATTTTTGAAGATAACAAACAAAAAATAAAATGTTCGACTTGTGGTGCCCAAGATTTTACGCCTGGTCGCAAATTTAATTTATTAGTCCAATCTAATCTGGGAAATTTTACCGGCGATTGGTCTAAGGAACCAACCTATTTGCGCGGTGAAACCTGCCAAGGAATATATGTTAATTTTAAAAATGTTATAGATACTGCCAGAGTTAAAATTCCTTTCGGGATTGCCCAAATTGGTAAGGTCTTTCGTAATGAAATAACTGCTCGCCAATTTATTTTTCGGACACGCGAGTTTGAGCAAATGGAAATGCAGTATTTTGTAAAACCGGGTGATGATATGATATATTTTGAAAAATGGCGCGAGACCCGTTTTAATTTTTATCTGGATTTAGGAATCGCTCCGGAAAATTTAAAATGGCATAAGCATGAAAATTTAGTTTTTTACGCTCAGGAAGCTTATGATATTGAATATAATTATCCTTTTGGGTTCAAGGAGCTAGAAGGGGTTCATGCGCGCGGTGATTATGACTTAACTCAACATAGTAAATTTTCTGGTCAAGAACTAAATTATTTAGATACTACGACTAATGAAAAGTTTATTCCGCACGTCGTTGAAACTTCTGCTGGCGTGGGTCGTACTTTTTTAGCCCTGTTGTGTGAAGCTTATCAGGAAGAGAAAGTGGGAGAAGAAATGAGAACTGTCTTACGCTTAGCGCCAAAATTAGCACCGATTAAAATTGCCGTTTTTCCCTTATTAAAAAATAAACCAGAATTAGTAGCTAAGGCGCGAGCTATTTTTGATGACCTAAAAAGAGATTGGCGCTGTGAGTTTGATGACAATGGTAATATTGGAAAAAGATATCGTCGCCAAGACGAAATTGGCACCCCGTATTGTTTAACTGTTGATTTTGATACTTTGGAAAACGAAGAAGTAACCGTGCGTAATCGCGACACCATGAAACAGGAGAGAATAAAAATAAATGATTTAAAAAACTTTTTTCAAAAAAATATTTAAGAATAAACTTCGATTAAAAAATTAGTTTTAAAAAAATAATCAGGTAATAAAAAAATAAAATTTCTTCAGCCTTCTTCTCACGCTGAAGATTTTTTTACAAAAAAGCAAAAAACTATTGCTAGTTATTTTTATTAGTTGTATAATTAAATTATAAATATAAATTTAAAAAAATTTTTTTAATCAATATTTTTAAATGCAAAAAAATTTTTTAAGAAGGGGGGTGAT
>DASROX010000013.1:0-29106 GCA_035646675.1 Saccharimonadales bacterium (SeqCode) | reverse complement strand
GGGTCGGCGACCAAATAGAAAAATAATAAGCCGTCGCGATAAACAATAAAAATAAACCGATAAAACCTAAATACATATTAAACTTTAATTACTTTTTCGCCCTCTTTGCGAATTCTGGGAAAAGGAGAAACAATACTCCGTCCAGTTATCTTTCTAAAGGTGAAGTCAAAAATATAATAGAAAATTAAAATAACAAAAATATTATATAACAAACCTTTTTCCAAACGACGTGCCGACGTTAACACGAAATTACGTCTTAAAAAAATAATTTGGCCCTCTTTTCTTAAGGCTTTAAGGAGCGCCACTTCATCGCCACCTTGATCTAACTTAATATCATAACCATGCCAAGCTTTTTTCCTAAAGGCGGTATTAGCGCCGGGAATATAAATTATCCGTTTAATTAATTTATTAACAATATTAGTAATCCCAAATAACAATCCTGAAAAAGCCTTGCCCCACCAAGGCCCATCAAAAAATTTAAACGAACCAACAACGGCCGACGCTTCTGGGTTCTTATCAAAAGCAACTATAATTTGACTTAACCAGTCGACTAGGAAATAAGTATCGGCATCAGTTTGAACAATAATATCTCCTTGAGCCGCTCTCGTTCCCGCTTCCCGCGCAAAAATAACTCCCGCCTGTTTTTCTAAAACAACCGTCGCCCCTTCCTGACGAGCAATTTCCGCCGTATTATCGGAGCTATTATTATCAACCACAATTACTTCTTTTGCTCCTCGATAATCTTACGCCTTAATAGACTGCAAACATTTTTGAATATTTTTTGCTTCATTATAAGCTGGAATAACAATAGAAACTAATTTTTCTGACATATGTGCTTTTTAATTTTTATTTTATATATAAATTAAGCCTTAATCCTATTAATCACCTGACGCATTCCCCAACCCAGAGCTAAAAATAAACCTAAATATAATAAGGTTGCGAGCCAAGCCGGAGTAAAGCGGTAAAAAATATCAAAACGCGCCATTATTGGCCAATGAAATAAATAAATTTCGTAAGAAAAGAAACCAAACCAATAAAGCAATTTAATTTCAAATTTTTTCATTAGAAACAAAATAACAAGCACTGCTCCAGTTAATAAACTAGTGACCTCCTCTAACCAATAAGCCTTGCCAATATTAGAATAATAAGTAGTATAAACAAATACCCCCAATAAAACGATGGCAATCAAGTAATAAATAATATGTGTCGCCAGCTTATTAGTTTCACATTTTTCTTGCCATTTTTTCACGCTCGTTTGAACGCGACTACCTGGATATTTAGAGACTAAACCGGCTGCCATCACACCCAAGGGGAAAGCAAATAAATGAATACGATATAAATGAATGACATTATCTAAAATTGATGGCTCAACACGCAAAATTAAATATCCACCCAAATAAAGTAAGATGGCCGAGAAACAAGGATATTTTTTAAAAAATATCAACGGAAACAATAAATAATAAAAAATTATTAAAGTAAAATACCATAAAGGAGCGTTCAAATCTACCCATAAATCGGCGTGCGGGAAGAAACCAATAATTGACTGGAACATGTAACCAAGACCGTAAGTTTTATGACCAATTAAAAAATCTAAAACAAATAAGGCAATCACCACTAACCAAAACGGCGTATAAATCTTTAATAGGCGATGGCGATAAAATTGCCAAACTGACAAAGGCTTAGAAATAGCGCTAGTAGTAATTCCGTAACCCGATAAAAATAAAAATAAATTAACCCCGAGGCCGGCGGCAATAGATAAGGGGAAAAGAAAACGATGATCAGAAGCTAAAAAATAACCAATATGGGAAAAAATAATCGCTAAAATTGCCAAACCTTTAAGTTCTTGGGTTAAAGCAACCGACAAACCGACAAAACTTTTCTGGCGACGAATAGATAATAGTAATAATACAATAAAGATAGCCGAAAAAATCTGCGTTGCTAAAACAGCATTATTTACTGAGATGATCATAAATTATTTGTGACCAATATTGATAACCAAGGTCAGACAGATGAAAACCATCAACCGCATAATAACCGGGCTTAAGCGAATATTGCTGAGTAAAATTTGTTAAATCAATATAATTAACTTGATATTTATCAGCTAATTCTCGAATAATATCATTGAAAATAAGACTTTTGGAATAATAGTAAGCGCGATATACCGGCCACAGGGAATGCTTGGAGCCGATAAACGGAATACTAATAACATTTATTTTGGCATTAGTTTTAGTGCTTAACTGCTGTAAAATAACTTCATAATTCTGTCTAAAACGTTGACGATTATTATTATCATGGACATCATTAACTCCGATTAAAATAGTTACAATATCGGGTTGACTAGCGATGGCTTCAGGCAACATATCCCTGATTAAATCATCAGTTTTATATCCCGGGTAAGAAAAATTTAGGTGAGTTACTTTAGTATCTTTACCAGCAATTTTCTGAGCGATTAAATAGGGGTAAGATTGTTCATAATCGGCCACCCCGATACCAGCGGTTAAACTATCGCCCAAGGCGACATAAACTAGCCCCGGAGAAGTTGTAGCTGTTTCATTAAAAACATATTTATTTTTTAAATCACTAATTTGTAGCCCGGATATCTCTATTTGGTGATAAAAAAACCAATTAGCGGAAAAAAAATAAATAGCCAATAAGCCAAAAAAACTGAGACAGATAATTAAAATCTTCTTTAACATAATCTCCTTCAAACTAAAAACTTCTAAAAATTAATTATATCTATTACATCTTAAGTCTTAGGGCAAATGCCATTAAAGAAATCAAGGGTTGAACATTTAGAGCCGTCTTTAAAAGTACACACCGAATTAGGTCCGGTAATAGTTTGACCACCAGCCCAAGCACAATATCTTTGGTCAATAGTATCAAATTCACCATTATTTACGTCTCCGGCCTGACAGTCGCCCCTCATCAATGCCCATTCTTCACAAGCGCTATCATCAGTAAAGTAACATATACTATATTCGCCGCCATCGCCACGAGTTTTAGTAACCAGATTGCCTTCTAATTTTATACAATTAGTAGAGGCGGGATTGGCTAATTGAACAGTATCAGAAACTGGCGCCTCCGAGGAAGTGGTCGTAATGTTGTCATTTTCAACATTACTAGAGGAATCATTAACCAGCACCTGACTATCACTTGTTGCCTGGTTGTTATTAACCGTGGAGCTATTCCTATTAACCGCTCCTTTTAAACTAACAACCAAGCCAATACTAACTAGGGCAATAAACACTACCGTCCAAATAATAAGATTTTTTTTCATAAAATGAGTTTTAAGAAATTTTTTTATAAACAAACGCAGCGCCAAAGAACGCTACATTAATCATAACAATTGTTGCCCCGGTAGGCAAATCCAAAAAAAACGAGAAGCTGATTCCTAGAATTACTGAAAACAAAGAGGCGGCCGCGCCAATTATCATGGCTTTCGTAAATCCTCGAGAAAGTTGCAAGGCAGTCACGGCTGGTAGTATTAATAAGGCAGAAACAAGCATTACTCCCACCATCCTGATTGATAAAACAACTGTCACCGCCGTTAAAATTGTCAACAAATTATTAATAAAGCTAGTTTTAATACCAGTCGTTTTGGCATATTCTTCATCAAAAGTAGCCGAAAACAAATCCCAATAAAAAAAATAAATAGCCGCCATAACAATAATTGACAAGAGTGCCGATAGAATAACTTCGATATTACTAATTGCTAAAATATTGCCAAATAGATAACTAAAAAGATCCACATTAAACCCATGAGATAAACTAGCCAAAATCACCCCGCTGGAAATACCAATGGCCGAAACAATGCCAATGGCCGCATCGCCATAGATTTGGGCTTTTTCGCTTATTTTTAAAATTAAAATAGAGGCCAAAATTACTAAAGGAATCGCAATATAAAAAGGATAAATTCCAAAAAATAAACCTAAAGCGATGGCTCCAAAACTGACGTGAGACAAACCGTCGCCGATTAAGGACATTTTTCTTAACACCAGAAATAGCCCTAAAGCCGAACAAATAATAGCGACAAAAAATCCCGCGACGAAAGCTCTCTGGATAAAGGAATATTGTAAAAAATTAAGAATTTCCATATTAGTCGTGTTGATGACAAATTATATGCTGTTCGTGCTCGCCAAAATAAGATTTCATTTTATTATCGGCACAAAATTCAGAAAACTTTCCAAAATAAATTAATTCGCGATCAATATACAAAAGTTTATTGGCATACTTACCGATATAACCGGTGTCGTGAGTGATTAAAATTACCGTAATTCCCTTTTCCTGATTTAAAGTTTGTAACAGCTTAAAAAATGCTTCCCGAGAATTGGGATCCAGCGCGGTTGACGGCTCATCAAAAATTAAAACTTCCGGTTCGGAAATTAAAGCTCGACCTAAAAGAACTTTTTGTTGTTGCCCGCCGGAAAGTTCTGATAACATTTTTTTTGCTTGCTTAACAATTCCCAATTCCGTCATCAATTCCTTAGTTTTTCTATAATCAGCCATCGTAATCCTCTTAGGAAATTTTTTAGTAGATAGTAGTCCTAAAGCAATAACTTCCTCGACGGTAGCGGGGAAAAGAGTATTAATCGTAGAAAATTTTTGTGGCAAATAACCAATTTTATTCCAATCCACAAAGCGCTCTTCGCGGTCTCCAAATAGCTTTATTTCTCCTTTAGCGAGCGGCAATAAACCTAAAATAGCTTTAACGAGAGTTGTTTTGCCGGCGCCATTAGAACCAGCCAGTCCAACAAAATCTCCTTTTTCAATAATAAAAGAAATATCCTTTAGGGCTTCGCTGGGTCCGTAATTTACAGCCAGATTTTTAACTTCAATAATAGACATAAGTTATTAATTACACTGTAAACCAATTTTTAAATTTTTTAGATTGGCTTCCATAATTTGCAAGAAAGTTTTGCCGGTAACTAAATCATCCTTACTAACATTATGAGCAGCATTTAAAAGTAATAGTTGAGTATTTGTTTCTTGAGCGATTGTCTCCGCAATTTTGGGCGTAGTCAATTCTTCATAAAAAACATATTTAATATTATCTTTTTTTATTTGTCCCACTAAATTAACCAAATCTTGGGCTGTCGGTTCTGAATCCGGAGAGACTCCTTGGGCGGCTGAATATTTTAAATTATAGCGTTTGGCTAAATAACCAAAAGCATAGTGTCCACCGTAAATAATCTCGCGCGAAACACAATTAGTAAGTGCTGTTTGATACTGTAAATCCAACGCCATTAAAGATTCCTGATAAGCGGCAACTCGGGCCTGATAATAAACAGCGTTAACGGGATCTTGCGCTATAAAAGCGGCAGTAATAGTCTGGGTAATCTGCTTATCATTATCAAAATCCAACCAAATATGAGGATCCTCGGAACCGGCTGGCTTATCCGCGTCATGAAAAACGCCAGGAATTAAAATTATGCCGGCACTGGCATCGACAACTTTTAAACTCTTATTAGTTGTCCCCTGAGTAATGTCTGCCGCCCAAGGCTCCATAAATTGGCCCGCATAAACAAAGATGTCAGCCGTATTTATGTTCGCGATGTCGCTCGGTTTCGGTTCAAAACTATGAGCCTCTACTCCCGGAGGCAAAAGCAGAGAAACCTCCACCTTATCACCGCCAATAGTTTTAGCAAAATCATATAAAGGAAAGATGGAGGTTACTACGGTTAGCTTCCCCCAACTTTCTTGAGGGGCACGCCGATAATTGACCGCCAAATATAAAGCGCCGATGATAATTACCAATAAGCCAAAAGTAAAAATTATTTTTTTCATATATTTTAGGCTTGGCATTTACGACAATAACCATAAAATTCCAAAGAGTGATTAACTATTTTGAATTTATTAAGTTTCTCAATCCGCCGTTCTTGTTTCTGCAATTGGTCGGCGATTTCTACTTTACTGATAGTCTTACATTTCAGGCAAATTAAATGATGATGGTGCTCACAAGGAATTTCATAATAATCAACCCCAGAAATATTATTTTTCAAGACAATTTGCTTATTAGTTAAAAACAGCAATTCTCGAAAAATAGTAGATCGATTTGGACTCAGTTTTAACTTATTTAAATGCGCTAGTAACTTTGCGGCCGAGATTAAACAATCTTCAGCCGATAATATTTGAATTATCTCTTTGCGAAGTTTGGTTAAACGTCCACCTTGAGCGCGAATATTTTGATAAATAGTTTCTTTATTCATAATTGCAACATTGTTGCATTAATCATATAACTTCAGAATAATAAAGTCAATCAAAAAAAGAGCTCAATTGAGCTCCTAATAATCAAGCCTAAATTGTAGCTAACATGATACTTTTCTTCTTTATCTGGTTACTTACTAGAATTGCTAACTTTTTCCAAAAGCTTAATCAATTGCTGAAGCTCGTTATCACTTAAAATTGAAAATGACGTACTAATTGATTCCAGGTATCTCTTTTTAAAATTACCAAAATCACTTTTAACATTAGGCCTTAATTTAATATTCACTTGGCGTCTGTCAACTAAACCCGTCTTTCTTTCTACTAGCTTCTTTTCTACTAAGCCATCTACGAACTGAGTCACAGCACCAGAGGTAACCTTAAGAAACTTGGCAATTTCTTTGACTGAAGCCTGGCCTTTTTTTTCGTTAACAAAAAATAAAATCATCATTTCTTGGCGACGAAGCGCCAAGCCATCAAAAGAAAAACAATGATCTTTATGAGTAGCCTGAAAAACTTCAGTTAATTTCTGAATTAATTCTTGAAGTAATTTTTGTCGTTCATTTTTCATATATTATAGTTCTAATATGTAAAAACTATTCATGTCTTAAAGCTTCAATCGGATCCATTTTGGAAGCATTAACGGCTGGCAAAACACCAAAGCTGATACCAATAATGGCCGAAACACTAAAACCAATTCCGATAGCATATAGTGGTAACACAAAATTCCAAGCTAAACCATTAGCCACGGCTACAGTTGTAAGCACCCAAGTTAAAAAAGCGCCAAACAAAATACCGATAATTCCCCCCATAATAGTCACAATCACCGCTTCCACTAAAAATTCTTGTAAAATATTAGAATTTTTGGCACCGAGCGCTTTGCGCAAACCAATTTCCGCCGTTCTTTCAGTGACGACCACATACATAATATTCATAATCCCAACGCCACCGACAATTAAAGAAATGGCGGCGATTGCAATTAATAAAATAGTGATGCTATCAAAAATAGTATTAATAATATCCATTAGTTGTGCCTGAGTCATGACTTCAAAATCTTCTTTATTAGGATCAGTAATATTATGATTACGGCGCATAACACTGGCAATATCTGCGGAGGTTAAGTCGCTTAAATTATTATCGGCAATTTGTACGACGCCTTGCAAAAGATAGTTGATTCCCAACATCTTTTTTTGAGCCGTATTTAAGGGAATTAGCAAATAATCATCATTGCCACCACCAAGTCCACCGGACGGCTCGTAAATTCCAATAACTTGAAAATTAAGCGAACCGATACGCAAGATTTTGCCCAGAGGGTCATCTTGCTTAAATAAATCGGAAGCTATCTTATCTCCTAAAATAACTACCTGGGCGCCGCTACTATCTTCAGCGGCGCTAAAAAATCGACCGGATTTTAATTTATTGCGATCAATTTCAAACATGGCCGCCGAAGCTCCAATATACACGGAAGTTTTATGATTATTGCGATAAACAGCGGCCGCCTGTCCTAAAACCATGCCGTAATCATTAACCACGTTAGGCAGTTTTTTAATATCATCTAAATCGCGTTGCTT
Organism: Saccharimonadales bacterium (SeqCode); assembly: GCA_035646675.1. Taxonomy (GTDB): domain Bacteria; phylum Patescibacteriota; class Patescibacteriia; order Patescibacteriales; family UBA12465; genus UBA12465. Next base: position 21,334 of record DASROX010000013.1, on the reverse strand, counting down.
AAAACTAGTTATGGTAATTCCCGAACTAATTTCATCCCGCGGACTACGATTTTTATTATTGGAAGGAACTTTAGTTTGGACATAAAGAGTGTTAGTCCCGTAAGTATCAATTTGATCGTTAATCAGGGCCCGAAAACCGGCGCCAGCCGACAACACTAAAATCACGGTCGCAATCCCAATCATAATGCCCAGGGTCGTCAAAAAAGTCCGACCTTTATTGGCAAGCAATGCTTTAAGCGCTTGTTGGATAGCATTTAACATAATTATTCGTATCTTAAAGCGTCTATTGGATCAAGCTTGGCCGCTTTCATGGCCGGGAATAATCCAAAGACGATACCGGTTAAAATAGAAACTCCGACTGATAATAAAATTGAGCCCACAGAAATTACAAAAGCCCAGTCATAATCTAATTTTTGCATTATTAAAGCGACTAAATAAGAAATTAAAACACCAATAATAATTCCTATAAAACCGCCTAAGCTGGTAAGTAAAACCGCCTCTAATAAAAACTGATTACGAATAGCTTTTTTAGTCGCGCCGACCGCTTTTCGCAAACCGATTTCTCTAGTTCTCTCGCCCACGGTCGCTACCATAATATTTAAAATACCGATGCCGCCGACAATTAACGAAATTCCGGCCATAGCCACTAAAAATAAACTCAAAGCGTCAGTTATTGTCGATAAAACTTTAACCGCCTCCGCTTGATTGCGAATATCAAAATCCAAATCAGCATTATCTAAAATATGATGTTGTTGTTTTAAGGTTGCAGTAATGGAGGCAACAGTGGCGTCAATATTAGCAGCGTCATCAACTTTAACATAGATGGAATTAAGATGATGAATACCTAAAATTTGATTTTGAGCGATAGCTAAAGGCAAAAAAATCAATCTGTCCTGATTTTGGAAGAAAGAACTGCCGCGCGCAGCAATAACTCCAATAACTCGCAGCGGAACGCCACCAGCTTTTTCCTGAGCTACACTTTTTACTTTAACAACTTGGCCGATAGGATTTACACCCGCTTCTTTAAATAATTCATCACTGATTTCCGAACCTAAAACAACCACATTAGCTCCACCGACAGTTTCCGCTGCGCTCATAAACTGGCCTGACTGCATAGTAAAATTAGCAACCTGAGTATATTCAGAGTCTGTGCCGGAAAACGTAGTATCTATCGTTTTATTGTTCCAAGTAATGTTAGCGGTACCGGAAACCGAAGCGTTGACGGCGCTAGCATAAGGAACACGTCCCTTATCGCGCAAAGCCTGAGCATCACTTTCTACTAAACTTGTAATTATTAAACCGGGAATCGGCGCCCCGCTATCAGCTGTGCGTCCGGGTTGCACAAAAAGTAAGTTGCTACCCAATTTGGTAACTTGGCCTAAAATTAAACTTTGGGCGCCGCCGCCCAAAGACATAATAATAATGACGCCAGCCACGCCGATAGTAATTCCTAAAATCGTTAAAATCGTGCGCCCTTTACGCGCCCGCAAATTCTTAACGACTAATTTTATAATAGAAAGAGAGTTCACAAAATTATAATAATCTAAACTATTTAATCAATTCCTTATCGGCCTCGGCAATAGTTCGATTCTTTACCGGGTCGTCCGCTAAAATCTGACCGTCCTTAATTTTAATGATTCTTTTGGCATGATTAGCGGTGTCTGTTTCATGAGTAACTAAAATAATGGTTCGACCCTGATTATTTAATTGTTGTAATAAAAACATCACCGTATTGCCAGATTTGGAATCTAAGTTACCAGTCGGTTCGTCGGCAAAAATTACCGCCGGATCACAAACTAAAGCGCGCGCAATCGCCACGCGTTGTTTTTCACCACCAGAAATTTGATTAGTATAATAATTTAAACGATGCGACAAGCCAACAGCATCAAGAGATTTCTTAGCGAGCTGGTCATGGTTCTTTAACTTGCTATAAGTTAAAGGTAATTTAACATTATCCAAAACTGTGGTACGCGGCAATAAATTAAAAGACTGAAAAACAAAACCAATCTCTTTATTGCGCAGTTCGGCTAAATAATTATCATTAAATTCATTAATATCCTGACCTTTAAAGTGATAAGTGCCAGAAGTGCCGCGTTCCAAAAAACTAAGAATATGCATCAATGTTGACTTACCGCTTCCCGATGGCCCCATAATGGCCACAAACTCTCCCTTATCAATCTTAAAACTGATATCCTTTAAAACTGGAGTCACCACTTCACCCGTAACATATTCTTTTTTAAGATTCTTAACATTTATTAAATTCGCAGAGGATTTCTTTTCCATTTGTTTATTTAATTAAAGTAACTATTTCTTGATTATCATTTAAACCGCTTAAAATTTCTACTAAACCACCGTCGGCTTGTAAACCGGTAACTACCGGGACTTGATCAAAAGTTTTAGTTTGCGGATTATTAATTACGCGGACATATTGATTACTATTTTGATTAATAATCGCGCTACTCATAACTGCTAAGGCATTTTCTCGAGTGGCAACCATAATCGTCATATTAGCAGTCATCCCCGGTTTAATGTCGGGGATGCTCGACAAGTCAGCCTTTACTAAATAATTAACCACACCCGAAATTACCGTTGAGGCGGGATCAATCGTTAAAATTTTGCCGCTGAAATGTTGATCCGGACCAAAAGCATCAAAAGTATAATCGACTGTTTGGCCAATCTGCAAACTAGCTACATTTGATTCACTAACATAAGCCTCGGTATGAAGCGCATTAATATTCTGTAAGATAAAAACGGGTTGCATGGCCGTAGCTTGCTGCCCAACTTTAGTGTCTATTTTGGTAATCGTGCCGTCAGCTGGGGCTTTCAAAATAGTATTTTCTAAAGCCGTTTGCGCAGCCTCAACTGTTCCTTGGGCAGATAATAATTGCGCTTTGGCGGCATTAATATCAGCCGGTTGTGCTTTCGCTTCTTGCTGAGCCAAAGTTGCCTGCGCTTGCTGCCAAGCGGCTTGGGCACTATTTATTTGATTTTGAGCCGAATTAATTTGAGAAGTGGCTGACTGTTTAGCATTAGCCACAGCATTAATGGCGGCTGTCAGCGCGTCAGTCAAAGCTTGACGTGAAGACTTAACTAAATTAATACCAGAATTTTCACTAGATAAAGCCGTACTAACAGTTAATTTATAGCTATCGAGTTGTGTTTGGCTAAATTGAGAACTAGTAATTGTGCTTTGCAAAGCCGTGTAACAATAATTAAGCGCGGCAATATTTTGATTTAAAGCGGCCACAGCATTATCTACCGCTTGATAAATATTAGCATCACTCTTATAGCTTTGAGCGGTCGCTAGACTGGAATTAGCTTTAGTTAATAAGGCCTGAACTTGGTTATTAGCACTTTTAAAATTATTTAAACTAGAGGAATCAGTAACACCAAAAACATTTTTTAAATTATCATCATCTAAAATTTGCTTTTGCTTATCTAAATCAGATTTTACCGCTACTAGCTGATTAGCAATATTAACTAAAATTGCCGAACGCTTATTGTCGGAAGCAGAGGTTGGAGATTGTAAATCATCTAAGGTAAATTGGGCCTGGCTAATAGTGATGTCAGTTGAAACTTTAATCGTCTCCAACTGATTTACAGTATTATCATAAGCAACCTTCGCTGAAGCAACCGCTTTTTCAGAAACATTAATCTGCTCCGGAGTCGTACCGGCAATAACACGTTGATAGTTAGCCTGAGCTTGAGCTAATTGACCGTTGGCGCTAGTCAGCGAGGCTTTAACATTAGCCTGACTTAAGGTGGCAATCACATCATCAACTTTAACTTGATCACCGGTTTTAACAGTAATCTCCTGCACGACACCGCTAGTCTGAAAACTAAGGTTAAGATTAATTTCGCTAACAACTTGTCCGGTCGTTAGAATGGTTTGTTCTAGATTCTGTCTGATAACCGTAGCTGTAGAAATATTAGCGGCATTATTTTTCGGCTTAAGCTTATAATAAACGCCACCGCCAACAACCAAAAGGATGATAATGGTCCAGATGATTTTCTTTTTTGTAAAAATAGAACGAATGCTCATAAATAGTAAATTAATTTTTAATTAATTATTAGTTTAGCAACTAAACTAAAATTTGTCAATAAAAAAGTCGCCGGGTTTAGGGGCGACTTTGAACATAAAAACTACTATTATTCAATAAAACTCAGTATCTCTCCGGGATTATTAGCAATATTAACGTGACCAATCCGATTCCGGTCTAATCCCCAACCATAAGTCACTAATATTATATCCTCATCTGCTAAACCAACTTTTTTAGCAACTTCATAATCCACGGCCCGGTCGCCGATAGAAATCACATCAGTAGGAGAATAGTTCTTTTCTTTAAATAAATCCAAAAACATCTCACTTTTTCGCTCACGATTATCATTGCCACAATAAATTTTTTCAAAAAAATTTGTCAGTCCGAAACTAGCGATTTTCGGACAAACTTCTTCACTATGGGAAGCAGAAATCAAATAAAGTTTGTATTTTTTACTTAATTTTTCAATTACCTCGCGTATGCCAAGGAAAAGTTCATGATCAATTTTTATAATTTCCCGCTTATATATTCCACTGGCCTCTGGAAAGTCCTTTTCGGCGACTCCAAGATTACTTAAACATTCTCGATAATTATAACCATAAATCTTTCGAAAATCTTCTAAGGTTTCTGGGCAGGAAACACCAAAACGCTGACAAGTTTTTTTATAAACCGCGAAGACGCTCACAAATGAGTCAACAATCACACCATCATAATCAAAAATAATCGCTTTTTTCATAAATTCTGATTCAGTTTAATAGCTTCAAAAACCTTCTTATTTATTATTGGGTCATAATTATGACCGGCACCTTTAACTTCAGTGACTTTAAACCCTTTTTCCTGAAATATTTTTATCAACTCACGGCGACAAAGGTATTTATCTCGTTCACCATAAAAAACTAACATATTTTCTCGCGGAATAGAATCAATAATATCAAATACTGGAATTTTAAGAAGTTTAGTCATCTTCAAAATAGCGGGAATAATTTGTCTAATTTTTATTGATTGTCTAAACTCGCGCGGAATCCCTTCGTAAATCATAAACTCCGCCCAATGCCAAAATCCGTTCTTTCTTTGAATTGCAGGATTTACTAAAATAATTTTAAAATTATGATATTTTTGCCAATTATATAATGCTACTAAAGAACCACCACTATGAGCAATAACATAATCGACTTTAAAGTCTTGATTAATATTAATATCTTTACTCCAAACGTCTAAACTGTTTTGAAAACCGTTGCGCGCCCCAGTATCCAGCCAGCCGGGAATAAAAAGAATTTTAGGATTAAGCTTATTATCCATAGGTCTCTATTTAATATCTAAATTATACCATATTTACTTCTATATAAATAAAAAGCCCGCCAAATATAAAAATCTGACGGGCTTGAAAACCAAATTAATACCAGAACTACTCCACGATATTTTTAGGGATCTCGGGATAAGCACCCCCGAAGTAACCGCCGCAAATGCCGCTGCCAAGCCACAATTTTCGGAAAATAAATCCCGGAAATTAAAGCCCGCCTCTTCACAAAATTTCAATTGTAAAGAACTTTTCTTCAAACAAATAGGTTTTGTCATGATTAATATGATTTTGGTTAAATGATAATTTTAAAGGACTAAATTAATAAAAAAATATACCACTAGTGATATGTTTAGTCAATCTTATAGAAATAAACGTTTTTATTCTTTATCCTAATAACTTTTTCTGGTTTAAATTGGGGAATGGCAAAACTCCGACTAATAATTTGCGTGCCCTTTTTACATTCTTGTAAAAATTTTTTGCCCAAACTCTGCATGGTGGCATTATTTAAATAACAATAAATTAAATCAGCGTCTTTTAAATTTATTTTAAAAAAATTAGCCTTTAATAAATTTATCCGACTCCCGGTTACCTTGAGCCCTATCTTATTGATGAGATAAATGGTAATTAAATTTTCTACACCGATTAACTTAGCTTGAAAAAAAGATTTTTCAGCAATTCGTAAAAATCTCGCCCGGCCACAACCCAATTCGTAAACTACCGGCCGTTCTTTAACTTGAAGTTCATTAATAATTGTTTTGATAGTCTCTCTGTCGGTAGCAATAAAAGGCGCATAGCCTTTAAAGATTACATTAAAAAACTGAGCCGTAAAAAAGATAAAATAAATAACAACAATCAATAAAACTATTATTCCTAAATACATATTAATTGGTCACGAAAAAATATTAATATTACTATAATACTTGAAAAATATTCCAAAATAAATAAGCAATGTAAATACTAATTAAGCCGATGCCAGCAAATTTATTTATGTGCCACTTCTTTGCCGCTAAAAATCCTAGGACCGCAATAACGGTCGCAAATAATAAAATAATAGAACTATTAAGATTTTCGGTAGCTACTGGAATAATTTTGCCGCCAATCGTAACTATCAACCAAGGCAAACCAAGACCAATTAAAATATCAAAAATATTAGAGCCAATGGCATTAGAAATCGCCATTCCACCCCTGCCTTGTCGAGCAACAATTAGTGAAGACATTAAATCCGGAATACTAGTCCCGGCGGCTAAAACCGTTAAACCAATAATAACGGCGGGGATATGTAAAATAACTGATATACCAACAGCACTTTCTACTAAAACCCAGCTTAAGCCAGCGATAAAAGCAATGGACATAAAAAATACCAACCAATATTTTTCTGGTTTAGGAAAAATAAAGTCTAACAACAAATGGATACCATTCAAAAATTTACCAAAAATACTTTTTTTCTCTATTTCTTTAACCTCTCCTTCTTTTAGTTCTTCTACTACATCCTTTTCATCATCCTTGTAAGGTAATATTTTACGCCAATTTAAAACAGCAAGAACATAAACAACATAAAGAGCTAGAAAGGCAATTGATTCCAGAAGAGTTATTTTCCCATCCCAAAAAGCATATATAAGCAAAAGTATGGAAAGAGAGTAAAAAATAATATCTCTAATGACTGGCTGCCAAGCAATAAAGGCTTTACGAACTATGGCTGAAGCACCGATGATTACTAAAATATTAAAAAGCGCTGAGCCGACTATTGTACCGGCCCCCATAGCCTCATTCCCTGGTTTATATAAAGCAATAAAAGAAACAAATAATTCTGGGGCGCTTGAACCAACAGCCATTAGGGTCGCTCCAGCCATATCTGAGTTCATGTTAAGCTTAAGAGCAATTTTATCTAAAGAAAAAACAAAGTAACGATCACAAATAACGGCCAATAAATAAAATGAAGCTAGCAGCGCTAGCGAATACAAAATGAGATTCATATTAATAATAGTTATTTAGGTTATTCTAATGATGTACAATAAAAATAGCACAAAAAGTGTTATTTTGTAAATTATTCTGGCTTATACTCTTTTCCGTGCTATAATATAAACTACAAATTGTCCCGTTTACTAGTCAAGCGCCACAAGACAATTGGCAAGAACCCTGGCAAAATGCTTGTAAAGAAGCCTCGATTGTAATGATTTAAAATTTCTATGAAAACGAGGGGCTTACTCCAGAAAAAGCGCGTCAACAAATTCTAGAAGTTTTTACCTTAAAAAAAACCACCGCCCCAGCCTCTAAAGACGAGTCCTTAGAACGGATTGTGGAAATTATAAATAGCGGTAATTTAAATTGGAAAGCGCACATAGTTGATAATCCTTCTCTAACAATAATTAAAGATGAGCTCGCAGCTAATCATCCTGTTATTGCTCCAGTTTATGCGCCAATTCTCGATAACCCTAAATATACCGGCCCTAGATCAGACTATCACGTGATTGTTATCACCGGTTATGACGACACCAGTAGTGAATTTATCACCAATGACCCCGGGACAAAAGATGGAAAAAATTATCGTTACACCTATAAAGCGCTGATGGCCGCTTTACATGATTATTTAACTAATAAAGATTACACTGCCGGAGCCAAACGAGTTTTATTTACTGAGTTAAGATAAATTCAAAATAAAAGCGATTTTTCTTCAATACTCGGGGACTAGGATATAGTTGAAACAGATTTTAGACTTTCTTTAAAATCTTAACTAATCCTTATAATCCGAGCACTTCCTTCTACTCTCCCAGAAAAAGCGGTTTGTCCATACACTTCTTTTATTTTAGGTTCGGATATACTCTGTTCATCTAGTTCAAAATTTTCTTCATTCTTGAGTTTCTCAAATTCTTCTCTATTTACAATCTTATCATTTACAAGAATCACCCCTTCAGCCTTCCGTCTGTTTAACTCTTCAGCGCTCGGAATATCGGAATTAATAATCTCATCCCAAAAGATTATTTAGATAAGCAATAAAACCATCCTTACTTATGGTAGCGCTATTTACTTCGGTTAATTCAGCTAATATTTTAGATTTTTCTTTCACAAGGTGATTAATAAATAATGGATCCGCATTAATTTTCCTTTTTATTATATCATTAACAGCTTTAGGTAATTTTTCTTCATTACGATAAGCTGTTACTATCCCATCTTTAAAAAAGAATACATATTTTGGTATTTGCGGCAACAATTTACCTAAAAATGTTTTTGCATATCGCCTCCCCCACAGCTATATATGGACCAGCGGAAACTCTCTCGTAAATGATTTTATTAAGATATTTTTCATAATCTAATTATATCATGATTAAGAGAAGAAAAATTAAAAATAATACCAAATACTAGCATATTCCTCGACATTTTCTCCGTCACCTCGAAGTCTTTTTAAGTAGGAATATATTGAAACATCGGTGTATATATAGCCGTCGACTAAAAGTAACATGGATTCCCAAGGAAAAAACCGATAAACTCTTTCTCCATTTTTTAAAATCATAATAATCTCATGATCCTGCCATGATCGTAGATGCGATTTTCCTAACTTTGGAACATTAAAGACCGGTTCGTCGGTTCTTATTATGCCAGGGAGAAGCCTGGCCTCCTCTTTTCTCTCTTGTTGAACCCTGGCAATTGGCACCCTAAAATCTTTTGTTTCTTCTTTACCCTTCGTATTAAACAAATAATACGGGTCTATTCCTGATAATTTTAAAGTTTTTCTTAAAAAACAAGTTTTGTATCTAAAACTATTAAAATATGTAAACACTTGTTGATTATATATACTAATCCCCGCTCTTTTTATCTTTTTAACAGCAACCAAAGTATCAAGAGTTATTTCCGTAGCATCTTCAAAATGAGTCACTATACAAATTTCTTTCTTTCCCAGTTTGTGAAATCGTTTTAAAATTTTTATCAATTCGTTGTCTATTCTAGATGGTAAGGTCACCAAAACTCTCGTGCCGATTCTTATTCGTTCAATATGTTTAATGCTTTGTAATTTTTTCAATAATAAGTATATATCCTCATTATTTAGTGTTAGCGGATCGCCGCCGGTAACAAGAACTTCTGTTATATATTTATTTTTTTTAATCCAATCAATAGCCGCATCTATTTTATCTGGTGATATATTAGTATTTTGGATGCCCTTAATTTCCCAATTTCTTTGACAATATACGCAAATCTGAGGGCAAGAATCAAAAGGTTTTAAAATTACAATATTTGGATATCTTCTGGTAATTCCCAGAATGGGGCTGGTTGATTTCTCCCCCATGAAATCCAAGTTTATATTTTGAGTTTGGCTTTTAACAACATTAAGGGAATATCCTTTACTAGGAATCACCTGCGCCCTAACTAGGCGATCGTTTCTATCTCGACCATTTTTATTAAATAATGTGAGGTAATAAGGGGTTATTTGAAAAGGAATTTCATTCTTTTCCGCTTCTTTTATTCCTTGAACTTCATCTTCTTCTAATTTAACTAGTTCCGAAAGTGTTTTACAGTCACGAATAATATGGCTCAAGTGCCATTGATAATTTTTCCAGTCATCTTCCGTCGCGGAAAAATATGCCAATATCTTGTTTTTAACAATTTTCTGATTTTTTATATTCTGCCTATCGGTTCCTTTTTGAAATCGCTTATAGTGATTTAGCATTTCTCTTGAATATTTATCAAGAATCTTCCCTCTTAATTCCGCCGTTATTTCATCCGAAGATAAAAATGTTGTCTGGCTTAAACGACTTATACCGTTTATTCCTTTTATTAAAAATAAAAATTCTATTATAAATCCCTTTCCGATTTCTTCTATAGATTTTTGATCATTTTTATAAATTTTAAACAAAGCATCAAGTGCAGAAAAATTACTGAGTTCTTCGTTTTCAGTTCTGATTATATTTTTAAAAACTCTCACACATTCCTTAGCAAAGTTTTTTTCTATTTCATGTTTTTTTTGAGAGTCCTTATGGGAATAAATATTAAAATAATCTCGCTCCAAAACATTTAAATAATCAAATAGCTTTTCTCTTGCCTTATTTGGATTAGAAGCTTTACTAAATATTTCTCTAATATTCACATCTTCCGATAATAGGGCTTCAATAAGTTCTTGTTTAGATAAATTAATTTCTTCTTTCATATTTTTAATTATATCACATTTAGTTGGTACAACAAAAATGATTTATTTGCTAAAACATCTAAAATATAGTGGAAATGCTTGAACTAATTTAACATAATAAAAACGTGCATTTCTGCTCGTTTTTATGTCAATTGCTCGAGGACTGGGATAAGATTGGAACGCTCCTAAACAGCTAAAAATTGTTTTTCTTTAAAAACTCTATAGAATCAATCTGGCTATCTGTTTTACATTCAAGTGCCCAAGTCGCTTTAGGGGAATATTTAACTAACAAATCAAAAACCTCAATTAAAGGAATGTTCCCCCGTCCGAATCCCAAATGTTCATCCTTTTCTCCGTGGTTATCATGCATATGTACATAGCCAATTTTATCTTTTAAATACTTAATCCAGTCAGCGACTGATGTCGTGGAATTACAATGAGCGTGGCCAATGTCTAAACAAACTTTAATATTGGGCTTATTTATTCCTTCAATAACATCAAACAAAATTTCTGGACTCTTTTCTAACATATTCTCAATGTAATAATTCATCTTTTCTGATTTACCCTCTAAAAATTCATTCCAAAAATTAACACATCTCCTTGCCCAATTTTTCGGAATTCCAGTACCGGGGACATAACCGTTATGAAAAACGATATGAAATATATTAAGTTTAGTAGCAATTTCATAAGCTAATTCAAAGCGTTTCATTGCAACCTCCCTAAGCATGGGGTCAGTGCTCCCTGGATTTAAATCAGCAAACGGAGCATGCATTGAAACAAATTCTATTTTATCAATATATTTTTTATAATCATTTATAATTTCAGGGGTCTCTTCATAAAGACTTGGCTTGTGAAAAGCTTGAATTTCAATCCCATAACCAAACTGTCTGCATAGTGCTGATACTTTTTCGACCTCGCAGTCATCGCATAAAATAATTTTATCCATATTTTTAAGTTTTATTTATACAACAAAAATACCACGAAAGTGGTATTCTTGTCTATGTGCTCGGGGTCATGGATGAAGTTCGAAATAGTGTAGCTAAGATTAAACAAAAATATTAATTTCTCATTTTTTCAATTTCCTGATCTACTAAAATATCTAAAGCAAAATTTTCTCTTTCTGTTTTACACTTAATATTTTCTTCTTCCGGATAGTTATTACAATTTGGATAACGGGCGACAAATTGTACTGAATAAACGTTATCTCCTATTACTGTTGTATAAGCATATTGTGTATAGACAGATCCCGCTGCTCCTTCGCTAGAGGCGCCTATACAATATTTCTTGCCATTTATCTCCTGTTTTCTTATTCGAGGAGACAAGCTAGATTCCAAAGGTGTCTCGTTACATTCTATCTCGCCGTTTTCCACCCAAGACTCTAAATGAGGATATTCCGCAACTTTAAATATTCCTGAACCATAGTTTTGAAATGAAATATAATCCGCCTTAAAACTGTCTGGTAAATAGGATTCTATATTCTTTTCGTCTGTATATAAAGATTTAATTCCGCTGACTTTAATTGTTCCTAGAGTTTTATAAACATCACTTTCTTCATTTATCAGTTCCCCACTGATTTCTATTCTTTGTCCTTTTTTTGTCTTATTGACTACATTATTCTTATCATCACTAGGCGCTTGCAGGCGATAATATTCACTATTACTATTCTTAATACCAAATATACATAAATCATTATGAGGGACGTTCTCGTCTTTGAGAGGCAGGCAAACAAACTCTCCGGAAACCACAAATAATTTCTCATCTATTTTTTCCTTAGCATTTTTGGTTATGCTCAGACTCCAGATAGAGTAGGAGCGAGAATATTGACGATGCGTGGCGAGTAAGGCGTTATCATTGTTATCTTTAAAAAAATAACCCGAACCCATCTGATCAATAAATTCGTAGCCTTGATTATTTAATAAATTAACTAAAACTTCTTGACCATTTTTACCCTTGGTTAAATATCTATCCCCATCCATATCCAATCTAACAATTTTATCCCGAGAAAAATTTAATTGTATTATCCCTTTCAACAAAGGCGTTGGATTCCCTTCCTGAAAAATTACCGGTTTATACAGTAAGAAGGCCAGGGTAAGAACTATTACCAGTGTTCCCAGGCAAAAAAGTATTCTTTTTTTATTTATTTTTTGCATAGTTTTTTATTAATAAAGTAATACCCTTGATAATAATTCCTACCAGTCCACCAAAAATAATTATGGCGGCAAAGAATAAAGCCGTATATGAGGCTTCCAGAATATAAAGTTTCTCACCAGAGTTAAGGGCAATTACTTGCCATAAGATTACAAACACGAAGCTTGTCAAAAATGAACCAATAATTAATTTAGATAAAAATCGATAGCTCCTATTTTCATTTTGTACTAACACCATTAAAATCCCTGTGGTTAAGGGTAATAGTAAAATTTGCCAACCCCAAAAGAATGTAAACCAATCTGACTTAAGAGTAAACAGAAAGCCAAGAATTATCGTAATGGCGGAAATTAAATAAATTTTCTTCATATATCACCAGTATACATGATATTTCATGAGTTTTAAAGCTTAATACAAGGCCGTGGACTCGAACCAATATTGACCAGTAAAATAAGGTATTTTCTAAAAATCCATATAAATTTACAGAATGTCCGGAAAAAGTTAGAACCACTTTGGAGCTTAAAATATATCTAATATTAAAACAAAAACAGGCCTTAAAAGCCTGATTTTGTGTTTTGCTCGGGGACTGGGATTTCCGCCTCAGCTCGCCGCCAGAAGTGCGGCTCACTTCGTTGTCGCAGTCAGAGTCCGATATGCCCCGGCATATCGTCCTACGCTCCCCTTTTCGCTGTAGCTTCCGCTAAAGCTCAAGACTCGCTTCTGCCCTGTTCGAATCCCCGCCTCTACGAGGCTTGTAAAATAAAAACCCTGAAACTTTGTTAGCTTCAGGGCCACCTAATCATTTCTTTACTGCCGAATGGGAATAGGTGTTTTGTTATCAAGCATTTCTTGAAAACTCTGTTTTTTATAAAAACATTGTCCAAAAACATTGATAAATTCCATTTCAAGTCTCTTTAAGCTATACCATCTCTTTGTTAAAATTTTAGCTGGACGCACACCAGCAATAATACCGGTTGCTTCAACGTAGTTTTTTACAATACAAACATTAAAATTAAATCCTGTTCCATAGGTATTACAACTAAATTCATAACCAATTCTTGGATCTAAAATTTGATAGATGCCGGGGACACAACCACCATCGATCTGAGAAGCTCCATTTAATTCTAATAAATTAAAGATAACTCCCTTTATTTTTTCAACATAGCTCTCATGTTCTTTTTGTAATTTACTATATGCTTCACTGTAGTTTTTCATTATAAAATCCTCCCATTTTTATATTGTTAATATACTTTTTAGTAATACAAAAAGTATACTATAATGTATACTTTTTGTCACGGTTTGCTCCGGTAGTGGGATTCAAACAGGGGTCGGTCTCGGTATTTAATATTAGCTAAAATATTTTATTTACGATAATAATTATAATTTAAATTTAAATCCGATTACCAGTAGATTCGCTTTATTTTCTGTCCGTTTATTGATACAATAGGATTATATTTAAATAAAATAATAATATGCCTAAAAAAAGACTAGTCTTGATTGTTTTGGTCGCGATAATTTTCGTTGCCGCCATCTCGTTTTTAATCCATCGTAATTATCAATCCACCCCCGATTCCCCTGAATCAGTCCAAACTGCAATTCAAACTGCAACTTCATCCGTGGAAACTTTTAACGAGCCGAATATCGGCTTCACCCCTACCTACCAGGAAGCCGCCACTCCTCTCAGTCAAGTTCCGAACTACCAAGCACTTAAAACTAAATATGGCCTGAATCTCTCGGTAGCTCAAGAAAAATACCTAGACAAAAACCGCTTCTTGCTTATTGACTATGACCAAGTTCCCTTCTTTAAGTCAGGCTACAACTTTGATCAATGGCTAAGGGATTCCGATTCAATGGGCGGTGGCTCTATCTATGACCGCAAACCAGAGGATACTGTTTTAATTACACCAGACACTGTCCTTCATACCTACCATAAATATTTTGAATTAACTTTAGAAGAACTGGAACAACATGAACTTAGCCAAGCCCTGGGTGATTTCTTAACCGGACTACATGCCAACTTGGCGGAAGCCGTTCAAAACAGCCAAGGTGAAGCCAGGGTGCGCTACCAAAATTTGGAAGCGCAAATTGTTTTGGGGCAGACACTATTTGAAAACAAGAGTGCCGCCAAACCAAGTTATTTTAATAACCCGGATGAAGAAGCACAATACGCTACTGATGATGAAACAATCGATTCGTTGGCTAATGCTAATAAGATCTTAGAAAAATATTCGAGCGACCTAACTTCGGAACTTATCAGCGCCATCAAAACTGACTTGAGGGAAATATATGCCGCCCAGAATGTCGGTGCTTCCCCGCTATTTACCCAATATGACGATCAGCTCAAAACTGACTATACTCAATTCACTCCGCGCAGCCACTATGCTAAGAATTCTACTTTACGTGCTTATTTCCGGACAATGATGTATCTCGGTAGAAGCAGCTATTTATTACACAGCGATCTCGGTCTAGCTGATACTAATTTACTCGTCAAACAGATGGCCGTAAGTTATGGAACAACAACTCCTTTGGCCTCTTGGCAAATGATTACTAATATTACCGATTTCTATGCTGGAAAAAGCGACGACCTAACTTATACCGACTGGAAAAATTTTGAAACAAGTATACTCGGCGCGGAAGTTAATTCCGATACCGATCTAACATCTTCGGATAACATTGCCAAATTAAAAGCTAGTCTTGACCAACTCAAAAAACCAAAAATATTATCCGATGTCATTATTGATGAAAATATGAAAAACCGCGATAAAGCGAGCTTGCTTAATCAGACTTTATCTTTCCGTGTCTTTGGACAAAAATTTTCTTTTGATGCTTCTATCTTAAATGACTTAACGGCCGGACAGGAAAAGACAGAAGTCAGACTACCCTCCACTCCTTCTGCTTTATTTGTTCCCGCCGTACTGGGCGACTTAAAGGCAGAGGAGTATGCTAGTGCTTTCTTGCAAAAGACAGCCAGCTTCAGTTTAGAAGAAGCCAACGACTTTCTCGGTAAACTAGAACAAAAAAAGACGGCAATTACATCGGTTGCCGAATCTGATTGGTATAGTTCCCTCGGCAGTTCTTGGCTCTACGTTCTTGGCGCTCTAACCCATGATTACGGCGTGAATTATCCGCTTTATATGCAATCCCAATCATTCTTGGACAAGCAAATCCAGACTTTCTTGGGCTCCTATGCCGAACTAAAGCATGATACCCTGCTCTACGCGAAACAAAGCTATGCCGAATTGGGCGCCGGCGGCAATGACAGACCAATTCCACCACTCGTTAAAGGATTTGTCGAACCGAATCTGGAATTCTGGAACAAATTTAATAAATTAATTGACCAGACCGAATTACTTTTTGAGGATAATAATCTGTTTAAAAATCAAAGTGCTAAAGAACGTCTTAGCCAATTCAAAAAAATTATCACCCTATATACGAAGATAGCCGAACAGGAACTACAAAGCCAAGCTATCAGCGCTGAGGATTATGAAACTTTGCGCACCACCAAGTTAACTTTCATGGCTCAGCCTTTTGAAGCGGTCGACCCGACGGAAACTTCCGGTCAAACAGCTTTGATTGCCGATATTCATACCGATATGGTTGAGAACCAAATCCTTTACGAAGCAACCGCTAAACCATATCTAATGCTAGCAATTGTCGGCAATGAAAATTCTTCGCGTGTCGTGGCTGGTTTAGCTTATAATCATTACGAGCTGACTGATCCGATTGGCCAACGCTTGACGGATGAGAATTGGCGCAACCGAGTTTATAAAGATAATAACCTTTTGCCGGCGAAAAATTTTTGGTACAACTCTCTTTTGATTAAATAAGATTCTCTTTTGTCCAAATGAAAATAAAAAAAGCTATCATTATTTTTGTTGCACTTTTCACTCTCTTAGTAATTTTAATTTCCGCCTTGCTTTTAGACCGACTATTTTCGGCGAGTAAGCCCGAATTTAGTTCGGAGAAAATTACTTCGGAAAAAATTGCTATTGATTCTAAGCCAGACCAACCGGTGAGCGCGCAATATACCGACGGCACCCTCTTTCTCTCCGCGATAAAACAAAACGAAACTGAGCCATCATCGGAAATCATAAGTGGCCTGATTGTCCCGCATCACTTATTAGCCAAAGATATTATCGCCGCTACTTTTGCTTATTCCTCCCGAGGCAATTACCAAAATATCGTTCTGCTCAGTCCGGATCATTTTATGGCGGGACAAAAAGAAATTTCCGTAACGGAACGAGATTTTTCAACTATTTTCGGAACGCTTACAACTGATAAAGAAACCACCCATAAGTTGAAAGAATTATCTTTCGTCGGTGAAGGCGATTTTTTTTATCGCGAACATGGTTTGGGGGCTCAGCTTCCTTTTATTAAATATTATTTTCCGAACACAAAAATTATTGCAATCACTTTCAAGCCGACGACTTCCCGTGACAAGCTCGATAAAGTACTAGCGGTTTTAGAAAAAAATTTGCCCTCGAATTCTCTAATTATTCAAAGCACGGATTTTTCCCATTATCTAAGTCCAGCCCAAGCGGAGCTTGAAGATACTGAATCAATTACTATGATTAATAGCGGGGACGCCGCCCAGGCTTTTTATCTTGGACAGCCAGCTAATCTTGATTCGACCGCAGCTTTATATGTTCAAGTCAGTTTACAAAAAAAATTTTTTAAGACTAAACCGATTATTTTAAAACATAAAAATTCCCAAGATTATACGACAGAATATGTTTCTTCTTCGACGAGCTATATAGCGATCGCTTACCAGCCGGGAATAAAAGTTGCTGAGGCCACCAATCCGCCAATCGAAGCTTCCGGAAACGCAAATTTTATCTTTGTCGGTGATATTATGTTATCGCGCTATATCGGCGAGCTTATGTCTGAGCGTCAAAATTACGATTTTCCCTATGAAAAAATAAAAGCTGAATTAGCTAGTGCCGATTTAGTTTTTGGCAATTTGGAAACGCCCGTATCTAATAAGGGTGAATCAGCTGGCACTCTTTATTCTTTCCGTGCCGATCCGCGAGTCTTGTCGGGATTAAAAAATTCCGGTTTCAAGGTGGTATCGGTAGCAAATAATCATACATATGATTATAAATTAGAGGCTTTCACCGATACTTTAAATAATTTAAAAAAAGCCGGTATCGCTTACGCCGGTGGCGGTAATAATTTTATTGAAGCTCATAGCGGCGCCACAATGGAAATAAACGGCATCAAAACAACCATCCTCGCTTATACCGATTTATTGCCCAAAAGTGCGGCGGCGAAAAAAAACCAAGCCGGCTTTGCCTATCTCGATGAAGCCCAGATGGTTAAAGATATTTCGTTTGCTAAAACCAAATCTGATTTGGTAATTGTATCTTGCCATTGGGGCCAAGAATATCAAACCAAATCAAATGCGCACCAGCAAAAAATTGCTACCGCTGCAGTCACGGCGGGCGCCGATTTAATAATCGGCCATCATCCGCATACTGCTCAAGAAGTTGACGAGATACAGGGAGTAAGCGTCGCTTATAGTTTAGGCAATTTTATCTTCGATCAAAACTTTTCTCCAGAAACAAAAAATGCTTTAATATTAAGAGTAAAAATTGAAAATAAAAAAATCGTCCAGGTCAAACCACAGACGATTAATTTCACTAATAATTTCCAACCATATTTAGCGCAAAATTAAGATTGTTTCTTTAAGCTTGTTTTCAGTAGCGCATTTCTTTTCCAAAATATTATCAAACCTACGACTCTTCTTATTTTCATTAGTTATGATTTTAATGTGCGACAAGAAATTTATCTATAAAAAAGTAAATCGCGTATATACTTTTTTGTCAATAATGCTCTTCATACTGAACGCCTTTAGACTGCTAAACTGGAAGGCAATAACTGAAGTCTTAAAAATAATCCTAACATAGTCGAGGCGATTAAATAGATTATTTTTTAATTTTTGTTGCCTTTCTAACTTCATTTACAAACATATTTTTATAATTATTATTTTATTTTAAATATAATAGCATTTGGTAAATCACGACCAGGTCCAACTTTATATGCCCCCTGATAATATAAAGCGGTTGAATCACCACCATCTAAATTCATAGCCTGTTCCATGCTCAAAGATTCCATAATACCAGCTAAATCAACAACCGTGGCATTACTAGCTAATACTAAAAATATTTTATTATTTTTCAAGCCAATGGCACTGCGGTAACTTTTGACTGTCCGTTGTTTATCATCAAGCTCAGCTGAGCTAATAATATTTATATTATTATAAATTAGAGCCGGCTTATTAGCTATCGCGGCAGAAATCTTAGTGTTATAAAGCTGTTCAAAAGTAGCAACATCTTTAAAGGTTTGAGTACTAGCAAAAAAATAAGGATGATTGCCCGTATCAAAAACCATTAACGGCCCTGTTGTCGGCCACTTTAGCTGATCGTCATTAATCATTTTATCAAGTCTAGAATTATAGACTGGGTAAAAGAAATAATTCTTAGTAGCAGCGCAAGAAGTGTACTCCATTGGACAGAAATAGCTACCGTTAATAGCGAGTAAACCCTTATTATTCAACACATAGTCAGCAAGGGGCATAACAGGGCAATCATTTGAACAATTAATGTCACTGGCCGTATCGGTTATTATTTCTAAATTAGGCGACAATAAATCCACTGAAGCTATTTTAATGTTATATAATTCTGCATTAACAACAATCTGTCTCTCTTCATAATTTATATCATTTGAGGTGTTATTTGGAACTGAAGTCAAAGCGCTAATTGATATTTTAGATAAATCAGAGGTGGTAATTCCCAAAGATAGTTGTCGCATAATCGAAAAAGCATCAGCTGGGCGACCCAGATAATGTTTAGTTCTATCTTGAGGATTAATATAATAAGCTTCCCCATTAGTTTCGACGTCTAACAAAATTTTACCACTGACGTAACTAGGAAAAACAGACTGAGTAGTAATAAATGAGTGCGTTGCGCCTAAGCCTAATGTTCTCATAATTTTAAAAGCGTCATCAGGCCGACCGAGATAATATCTTTTTAAATCATTAGGGTAAACATACCAAGCCTCACCGTGAGCTTCAACATCTAAAAGAATATAGCCACTTAGTCTGTCGCCTAAAGAATAGGCCTCTGTTTTTTGAGGAATCAAGCTTGATGCTAAAAATATAAAAAGTATGAATATAAAATTTTTAAACATAAGTTGAACAACTAAAGTTTATTTTTTAAATTTAAATTATAATCGCTTAGAAATAATATTAATTGTACAAAAGGTGCCTTTTAATATGCCCATCCAACTAACATAACAATTCCACTCCCCGCTACTATAACTTATTTTTTTATCGTCATAAGCTCCGCTCTCGATATTTTTATCCCAAACAACACAAACATCTTTAAGATTAACGGTATTCTTGTCGTGTTAATAATTATACCAGGCATTTATATTATTTAGTAATGATTATTAACAACTACGCCAGGATTATCTATTGTCGAGCGGACAGAATTAGCGGAGTCAATAACTGGATTAGTCAAATCAAAAATAAATTTAGCATCGCCTTGCGTCATATTAGTGCAACCAGCGCTTCTTTGAGAACCAAAATTATCATGCCAATAAGTGCCATGAACAGCGAACGATCCCTTGTAATACATAGTCCACGGAACATCTATCAAATCGTAAGCATGTAAAGCAGTGGGCGGATTACCGGTCATTCTTGTTTTATATAACTTATACCAAACATGATAAAGACCATAGATGGTTGGAGTCTCTTTAAGACCGGTGGAGACATAAGTCGCCATAACCACCTGGTCATATTTATATACCGTCAAAATATTTTTAATAATATTTACATCAAGCCAATAATCATCGACTGCCACATCACTGGGCAAAACTACCTCTTTAGTTGGAGTGGGCTGTGCAATAGTATTAATAAAAGTGGAATTTATATAAGCACCTGGATACTGACCACCATCAATCTTGTACCACAATACGCCGTCTTCATCTTTTTTTAAGTCTAATATTTTGACAGTGTTAGCCTGATATAAATATCCCAATCTTTTAGAAACACTATTTGGCTCCGTCATAACTGGAACATAATTTTGTTTGACAGCTCCCCACCAACCTAAATATTGCCACTGTCTCTTAACTGGCTGGCCTGTATCATTTAAAATTATTTTACCAATCGGTATTGTCTCCAGATTTTGACTGGTAATGCCCAATGAATCTTCGCGCATTAAAGCATAAGCTCCAGTCGCATCAGCTAGGTATGTTAAAACTTTAGTATCTGGATTTACATAATATGCTTGACCGTTATCTTCTGGTTTTAGTAAAATAAGTCCTTTAAACCTGTCCTCGGTACTGCTAGCAATTTTGATAAAGTTATCATTTGAAACCCCCAGTGACAGGTATTTCATAATATCGTAAGCATCACTTGGTGTTCCAAGATAATAACGGTGGAAGTCGCCCGGATAAACATACCAAGCTTCGCCTTTATTATCCACATCAAGTAAAATCTTACCACTTAAACGACTAGAAAGATTACTTTCTGGGTAAGCTAAAGCAGGAGATGCCATACTGAATACAGAATAAATTAAAAAAACAGCTATACCATACTTTAATAACTTCATAAAATTATATTTAAGCTACTATAATAATAGCAAAATTTCTTTAGTTTTTGAAATTTTTGCCCTGATTTAATTGTTTTAAAGTAAGGAAACTTTTTATACTTATTTTTTAAAATTAGCGAAA
>DASROX010000012.1:0-15156 GCA_035646675.1 Saccharimonadales bacterium (SeqCode) | reverse complement strand
AAAATCGCCTTAAATGGCGATTTTAGTTCTATTTAAATTTTAATCTATAAAATTTTATTTTTCCGACGACGATTAATATCAACTTCAATCGTCACATCCCGTTCATCAGACTTCTCTGCCGAAACTCGAACATCGACCGTTTGTTTTAAAATATGATGACC
The DNA here is from genome assembly GCA_035646675.1 of Saccharimonadales bacterium (SeqCode). Classification (GTDB taxonomy): domain Bacteria; phylum Patescibacteriota; class Patescibacteriia; order Patescibacteriales; family UBA12465; genus UBA12465. The sequence goes on along the minus strand of DASROX010000012.1, from coordinate 14,995 downwards.
ACAAACCATTCCTCTGACCCCGTCAACATTAACTTTAGTACCTATTGGCGGCAATTGACCAGCCAGTTCTTTATAGCCCTCATATTCAAAAGCTAAACAACACATCAAACGTCCGCACATGCCCGATATTCTTTCCGAACCGCGATGAACGACTTGTTGGGTTTCAGCCATTTCTGAAGTAATTGAAGAAAACTCACACAAGAATTCACGGCAACAAAGTCCGCGCCCACAAGGACCGCAATCACCGGAGATTTTTGCTTCATCACGCGTGCCAATTTGTGTTAAACGGATATTAGCACTTAAGCGAGCAGCTAATTCTTTAACCAATTCCCGAAAATCAACCCGACCATCAGAAATAAAGGCAAAGTTAATCCGACTACCATCAAAAGAAAAATGAACATCAATTAATTTCATCGGTAATTCTAAACGCTCAACCGCTTGGCGACAAAAATCTAAAGCCTCAGCTTTTTTCTTATCATCTTGAGCCCCGGCAATATCATCAAATTCCGCCTTTCTTAAAACGGGCTTTATTTCTTTTTCGGTTCCCGCTTTATCAGCGTGGCAAGAAATTATTTTTCCCAATTCTTTACCCATCTCCGTCTCAACGATAACATAATCGCCCACCACCAGTTCTAAACCAGCCGTAGAAAAATTATAAACTTTATCCCAAGGGGCAAATTGTACTTGGACTATATGCATGGACAATTTTTTTTAACGCCCTTAAAGAGCATAACGAACAAACTTGGTCACGGTAGCGTCGCCCAAGATGTCCTTAATTTTTTTCTTATCGTCCTTAATGAATTCTTGTTCCAGTAGACAGACTTCAGAATAATATTTGCCCATTTTACCTATCACAATTTTTTCAACCATCGCTTCCGGTTTACCTTCTTTAAGCAACTGGGCGATATAAATCGCTTTCTCTTTATCCATTTCATCCTGGCCAACTTCTGCCGGTACTAAATATTTAGGATTAGCAGCCGCTACTTGCATAGCAACATCAAGCGCGACTTCACTCTTTCCTGGCTGATCAATAACTACTAAAACTCCCATGCGACCGCCTAAATGAGAATAAGCAGCCACCGTCGGACCACTAACAATTTCAAAACGTTTAATAACCATCTTTTCGCCAACAGTACCGCTTAAAGCGTCCAGAGATTCAGAAACATTGGCGCCTGCAAACGGAGCGCTCAATAAAACCTCTAAAGAAGCGGGTTTGGTAGTTTTAACGATTTCTAAAACTTGATTAGCAAAAGCTTGAAACTTTTCATTACGAGAAACAAAGTCGGTTTCGGAATTTATTTCCAAAATATACCCTTCATTATTCTCAGAATTAACCGCTACTTTCACTATGCCTTCATTTGCCTCTCTATCGGTACGTTTAGCAGCTTTAGAAATCCCTTTTTTACGTAAAATTCCAATAGCTTTTTCTAAATCATTATCAGCTTCCTTTAATGCTTTTTGACAATCAACCATCCCGGCGCCAGTAAGATTACGTAATTTTTTAATTAACTCCATATTGATATTGGGGCTAAAGGCAATCCCAAAAGATGTGCTCTTTGGCCTAAAATTAATTTTTTATTTTTGCTTTACCGAAGACAAGGAATCCTTAATAGTCGCTAAAACTAAAGTAATAGTTTTAGTAGCATCATCATTTCCCGGAATTGGATAATTTACCTCGTCCGGATTAACGTTAGTATCGCAAATAGCAATAATCGGAATATTTTTCTGTTGGGCTTCTCTAACCGCGGTTTCTTCTTCCTTAATATCCCAAATAAACAGCGCGTCCGGTAATTTATTTAAAGTGGTTAAACCGCCAACACGAATTTTTAATTTTTCAATTTCTCTATCGAATTCCAATCTTTCCTTCTTAGTATATTTTTCTAATTTTCCTGATTCTTTCTTTTCCATTAAATCTAAATATTTCTTCACTGACTTCTTAACAACCGGGAAGTTAGTTAAATATCCACCCAACCATTTACCAACAATGTAAGGCTGATTAATTTCCGTGGCCATTTTTTGCAAAGGCTCGGCTACTTGATTTTTAGTGCCAACAAACAAAATACTTTTGCCTTCGGCCACTAATTTTTCCATAAAATTTAAAGCTTCTTCTAATTTTTCCTGGCTCTTTTTCAAATTAATGATATAGATACCATTTTTGGAAGTGTAGATGAATGGCTTCATCTTCGGATGCCATCTGTTAGTACGATGGCCGAAGTGCATACCTGCTTTAAGCATGTCTTCAATTTTTGGTGTCTTTGACATATTTTTTCTTTGTTACGTCCGCCTCCTCGCCTCAAAATATGAGGAAGAAAAAATGGCCCGAAAGCCATAGAGGCGTGATGATTAATTAATAAAAGATTTCCGCTTAATTTAAGCGGAGTCTCTAACTCTAAAATATACTAATTTTAGATAAATGTCAAGATTAAAGGCCTTTTTCAAACTTATACTGGGGTTTTTTAGTTAAATGCCAATATTGCTTCCAATTACAGTCGCCGAGTGAACAATCAAAAATCTGAGCTCCGTTTTTAAGGGCGAGTTCCATATTAGCCTTGGTCAAATATTTAAAAGCATCTTTAACCTCGCTAATATCCGAGCCGACAATTAAATAATAATAAACTTTATTATAAATTACCGAGAGCGAATAGGCGAGTTTTTGACCATCAACAACGAGGGCCATCATTTTCCAGTCTAAGGGTAATTGTAAAAGATCAAAAAAAGCTTGACGCTCGACTTTAGTATTAAGATAGGATTCGGTGCCGAAATTTTTAACATTTAAATCCATCAACTTTTCTAAGCCGCTAAAATCATCTTCAATAATTTCTAAAGAATGTTCTTTCTCCAGAAGGGTGAATAATCTTTTAAAATTATAACGCTTGCGACCATTCGGGAAAGCTTGTAAAAGATAGTCATCAAAATTTTTAAATTGAGAAATATTTACATAGTAAACATAATCCTCAAGCGGCAACGCGCTAGTAAGCTGGTCTTCCCCATCTAAATCAAAAATCTGAACCGGATACGGAAAATCAATCTGAAATAATTTAGGCAATAAATATTCATAGCCACTTTTAAAAAACGGATGGTTACCCTCAATAAAAGCTTCGGCTAAAAATTCTAAATAGTTCTCCTTAGTATTATATTCTAAAGGCAATAGTGCCACTGGCGTTTCTTCGTCGTAAGCGACATAAAAATAAAGCGGATACGGCTTATGTTTATAAAAACAATAACGCACGTCCCAGCGATCGTAGAGGGTTTCGTTTTTAGAAAGCTGATTCCAAATTTCTTTAGCTTGCTCCAAATCTTGAATTAATTTAATCTCAATCATAGCTAAAGAATATTTGGCTGTAAGTGATAATAAGGCGGGTTATCTTTATAACGCTTAATGGCTAAACGAATAATTTCTTCTAGAAAGTCGGCGTAATCCAAACCAACAACCTTGGCAGAGGCGGAAAAAACACCATCCCGATTAAGTGAAGGGTTGGGATTAAGTTCTAAAACGTAAGGGTTATTATTTTTATCAACCCTAATTTCAATACGCCCATAATCATGGCAATCTAGAATCCGATAAGTGTCTAGGGCAATTTCTCCAAGTAGTGCTTCCAATTTTTTACTAATATTTTTTGGCGGTCTTTGTTTAACGATTCTGTCATAAACTGATTCATCGCTATATTTAGCTTCAAAAGGATAAATATGCCATTTGTCCGCCGGTAGGGCATCAAAAATAGAGCGGGTTAACGGTAAGACGCGCAAATCATCGTCATCACGACCAATAACTGGCACATCATATTCATCGCCATCAATATACTCCTCAATTAAAGCCGGGCGACCAATTTCTTTAATAACTTTCTCTAATTGAACGCGCAGTTCTTTTTCATTTCTAACCACCGAATCATTAGTGATGCCGATGGAATTATCAGTATTGGCCGGTTTAACAATCAGCGGATAGCGTAAATCCTCTCTAATATCATCATCCAAAGAATAAATATAATCCCACTCCGGTGTTGGAATCTTATGATAATTTAAAAGTTTTTTAACACGAATTTTATCAATACAAAGCCCCAGCGTAAACGGATTGGAGCCCGTGTAAGGAATTTGCAAAACATCAAAAATAGAAGCCACATGCGGCTCTAACAAACTGGAGTTATTGATACGCTCACAAACGTTAAAAACTAAATCGACATCGCTATTTTTAAGTTCATTAAAAACTTTAGGCAAATCATTAAAATCAAAAAAACTAATTTTATAACCGCGACTCTTAAGCGCAGCTTCAATTTCTTTACCAATCACCGTTAAATCATTTTCTACTAAGCTCTCTTGATCTTGAGCATTCTCATCGTAAAGATTACAGGCAATACCAATATGAAGATTGCGTTGATTAGCAACCGCCATGCGCCTAATTTTTTCAATTTTAGAACCGCGTTTAAGAACCTCGCGATTAACCGTGGAAATAGAAAATGGATTTTTTCTGGCCGTTTTTCCGATAGACGAAGCGGGGTGAAATTTAGCCACTTCATAACTAATTAACTTAATCGCCGAACGCAAATTATCTTGAGCGTCAAGCGGATTTTGTCCGGAAACTAAAATCCAACCCAAATATTCATAACCGTAAGGTGGCGCCATGACGGAATCACCTATTTTTTTATCAAACTGAAACTCTTCCACAAACGACAGTTTTTTTAGCTGATCATCAATTTCTAAATTAACTATAATGCCTGAGTGATCAGAAGAAAAAGTTTCCGCGACTAGATACTCGTGCGGACCAGCCGGAAATTCGAACTTAGGAATATAAAGACCACAAACTATTTTTAAATAATTTTCAATTAAATCAACGCGCCAGGCCGCCTTAACACTGGCATAGACTTCATCACCGCCCAAACGCAAATTAATTTCTAGAGGCATTGGCCCTTTCGGCGTTGACTTGGCTTCAAAATGAATGCAACCATTAAGAATCCCCAATTTTTCTAAAGTTTCATCAGCCATACTTAAAAGCTGTGCCTGATTTTTATTAGGTAAATTGGAAGGTGTCATCCTAGTCGTTTCAATAAAAAACGGCTCTTTGGTTTGACCGTTGTCCGAAATTGCACAAAATTTTATTTTACCGTTTTGAACTAAAATATCTAAATCCACTTCATCGCCGTCAATATATTCTTCCACAAAAACTGCCAAGCCATCGGTTAAAGCTGATTCAATTTTTGGCGACATTTCTTTTTTAATGTATTCATAGCTCTCTCGAAGCTCTTCTTCATCGTTAACCCGCATCACAAAAGCACTGCCCGCGCCGTAAGCCGGCTTAACCACCAAGGGGAAAGAGAAACTTTTAATAATTTCATCCAAATCACGTGCGTTTTTTAACTCCTTAAATTTAATTACCGGCAAATTGTTATGCGCGCAAAAATCTCTAAATAAAAATTTATTTCTTACTCGATTAGCAACCTTAAAGGGAGTGCCAATTAAATGATAACGATCCACTATTTTAGATACTAATAAAACGTCGTCTTCCAAAAAAGTGGCGACGCCGTCTAATTTAAGCTGCGGATTTTCTTGCAAAAAAGTCTCCAAAGCGGCTAAAGATTCCGCGTAATTAGAGGTATTAGCGCTTATACAATAATCAGCATAGGGCTGAAAACTGGAAGCTTCGCTACTAAGAATAATTATTTTTACACCTAGGCTTTTAGCCTTACGGACAAAAAGCTTTTTAGAGTGGAGAGGGTCGCCGGCAGAATTACTATTAACTATCAGAACCGTTTTCGCAACCAACGATGGCTTAGCTTGATCAGAACTATCATTACCATTCATATAAAAATATAAATAAAGCCAAATTAGGCACTAAAATTATAGCACAAGCACTAAAAACAACAATATAGCTTCCTGGTCAGTACCAAATCAACAAAAGTTACTCTTTTGCTAAATAAGCACGTCTGGCTGCTTCTGGTAAACGCTCAATGGCATAACGAAGCGTCGTTCGAGGCATATTTTTCTGATGCGTATTTAAAAATTTAACAAGCTTCTCTCGGCTAACCCTTTTACCAGCCTCCCGCAACATCCAGCCAACCGCCTTATGAATTAAATCATGTTTATCGTCTAAAAGTTTAGTAGCGACGATAAAAGTTTCTTGTGTTTGGCCCTGATAAATAAAATAAAAAGTGGAAATCATGGCGATACGCCTTTCCCATAAATTTTTCGAGTCAGCCAGTTTTAATAAAAATTTTAAAGCCGATTGCTTCTGATCACGACGATAATTAAACAAAAAATCGCCAACAATTTTGGGAGCGCTTAAATCCACCAAGTCCCAATTATTAATCGCCGTAAAATTATTAACATAAAAATCAAAAATTTCCTGTTTAAGCAATTGGTTATCGGCGGCCTCATATTTTTTTATGAGAATTAAAAGCCCAACTAAACGATACTCGTGAATTTTACTTTTTAAAAGCTGGCTTACGACGCTTAAAGGTACGCTTTGATATTTTTTTGCCACCTCTCGTTGCACCGGGACCGTAATTCCTAAAAAAATATCACCCTCGCCATATTCTCCGGGACCAGTCTTAAAAAAACGCTGCAAAATAGCAGCTTGCTTCTCGTCAGCCAAGGAATTAAGGCTAACCGATATATCCTTAGAATTAAACATAGATTATTTTAGTAATGATAGGTTTTTTGATTATCAATGGTTGTCGCCCGATATAACTGTTCTAATAGCACTACGCGCGCCAACTCATGCGGAAACGTTAGTTTAGATAAAGAAATTTTTTTATACATTTGAAAAATCTTTTGGCTATATCCTAAAGCGCCACCAATAACTAAAATCAGAGGCGCTGAAAAACTACTAACTTTTTTGGAAAATTCTACCGAATCAAACTCTTCTCCCTTTTCGGCTAACAAAAAAATGTTGCCTGATTTATAAGTGCTTAAATAGTTCTGCAAACGCTCCCCTTCCACTCTTTTGGTTGCTTCTTGGCCGGATTTAGAAAATGATTCCGCTTTTAATTCCTCAATTCTAACGCGAGCATAAGGTTTCAATCTTTTTAAATACTCAAGCTCTAGCGCTCGTAAATTTTCTTGTTTAATTTTACCATATGTCACAATTATAACATTCATCATAATTTATTGTTGGTAAAAATCTTTAAGCAACTGAATAAAGGTGTTAACCTTATCATTATAAATCATAACACTATTATAATCATTTTGAGCGGCTGCGCGGCTACTGACAATATCGTTGTATAAAGAGTTCAAGTCGGCCACCTTCTGCCTAGTTGCGGCCACTCCTTGATAAAGGCTTCCTTGACTCTTAAGAATTATCTGAATCGGACCTAATTTTTTTTCGTCAAAAAGAGTATCAAAGCCATAATCCCCAGACTGAGCCTGACCATTGATACTATTCGGGATAACGCCAATCGGAAAATAATTAGTAGTTTCAGCATAACAATAACCCGAACCGGAAATTGAATAAGCTACCGGGCAAGCAATCCCGACTGTATTGTGATTGATATCAGGGAAATCCATAATCGCCGTGCCATAACCCAGATTTTTTATTAAAGCAACCGCCAGAAAAGTTTTATCCGAGCAGATGCCCTTATTTAAATAAAGAGTTTCGTAAGGATAAAAAGGATTATTAATTCCCGAGTCGGCCTTAGCTTGATCATATGGTATATATTGAACAAAAGCCAAAGCACTTTCCACTAATTCATCATTAGACCAATTATTTTTTAGAGCCAAGGCTTTAAGCTGATAAGAAATATCGGCAATAGAGATGTCCCCACTTTTCATTTTTAAAAACATACCATAAAAAGCTCCCTGTAAATCGGTCGGTGGATTATTGGCCGAATAACTGTAGACTTTGGGTGATTCGCTATAATTTTTATATAAATCGGAAGATAAGCTGAGCGCTAATAATTGTCCATTATTTTTGTATTTAAAAGAAAATAAACGATTAATGTTATTATTACTCGCTGGCAGCGCAACAACCGTAGTTAATGGGCTGTTAGCCAAAGTTCCAACTGGTATTTTAGCTAAATCGGTATTGGTTATTCCTAAACCAAAACTTCTAATAACCGCAAAGGCGTCAGCCGGTCGCCCCAAATAACTAAGTTTTAAAGTAAGGGGATTTACATAATAAGCTTGACCCTTATCTTCAACTTGCAGAAGAATTCTTCCTGATAAACGTGCCGGTGCTTTCGTATTTAAAAAGTAAGCTAAATCTTTATTGGAAACACCTAAACCAAAATCGCGCATTATCCACCAAGCATCGTCAGGGCGACCTAAGTAATAACGTTTAGCGCTTAGCGGGTCAACATACCAGGCTTGACCTTTATCTTGAACTTGCAACAAAATCCGTCCATTTAAACTCGCAGTCGCTGAAACATGAAAACCAAAAGAAAAACTAAGAACCGTTAAAAATAGGCCAAAAACTAATGATAATAATTTTAAGCTATTTTTCTTCATGATCAATTAATGTTATAAATACATCTTTATCTGGCGGCGACGGCAAATGATTAACGTCATTTATATAAATTATTTTTATATAGCCATCGCGATCAATAATAATTTTACTGATTGATGACTGGAATATTTCTAGAGATAAAAACCCAATAATATCAGCGTTAAGAATCCCTGTTAACAGCGATTTAATAAAATTCCCGTGGCAAAAAACGGCGATTTTTTTACCTTTATGCTGATAGAAAATATCCGCCATCGCTCTTCTAGCGGCCGTTTGCATTTTATCAAGCTCCGCATCTAAAACCTTATGACGTTTTAAGCGTTTTTCCCGCTCCTTTTCCGTCATATTAAAATATTTTATTTTATACCAAGCCCCCCAATTAAATTCATTGAGGCGCGAATCAATTATTAAATTCTTTTTAGTTTTTTTTACAAAATCCGCCGCTGTTTCTTGCGCTCTAGTCAATTCGCTCGCGTAAACGATATCAATATTGGCTCGTAAAAGACGCGCGGTGAGATATTTTCGCTGTTTCAAGCCATCAAGTGAAAGCGGTAATTTTTTATCACCAAGTTTCTTGGCTAATTTATAATTAGGATGACAATGGCGAATTAATAAAATCTCAGTATACGGCTTCTTAGTTTTTGGTTGTATCTTAATGTAGGGATTTTTATACATAGGTTAAAAAATATTCTTATTAAAAAATTTCTGTTAACGTGCGTTCTGATTAAAGTGTATTTTGAGAAGCAAAATTCCAATTAAACAAATTTTTCATAACTGCTTCCACAAAATCGCCCCGACGGTTTTGATAATCTAAATAATAAGAATGTTCCCAAACATCTAAACCTAAAATTGGCTTAAGATTATGAGTTAAAGGGTTGTCCCCATTGGCAGTTTTAATAATTTCCAAGCCATTTTCACCTTTAGCAAGCCATACCCAGCCGCTACCGAATTGTCCCAAGGCAGCAATTTTAAATTGTTCATAAAAAGCATCTAAAGAACCGAAGGCAGTCGTAATCATTTGCGACATTTCCGCCGAAATAATTCTATTTTCCGGAGCGGCGCTTAAACAATTCCAAAAAAATTCATGATTATAGGACTGAGCGGCATTATTAAAAATAGCCGCTTGTTCCGGTTTACCAGCAGTTTTAACAATGATTTCTTCTAAAGAAAGGGCCTCTAAGTCCGTGGCCGTGACTAGCTTATTAAGGTTATCTATATAAGCTTGATGATGCTTGCCGTAATGAAAATCTAGAGTTTGCTCCGACATATGCGGCTCTAAAGAATTTTTAGCGAATGGTAGCGATTTTAAAGTAAACATATATTTTTAAAATTAGCTTAATAAGTATAGTTTATTATAACAAAAAACTTAAGCTTTTGCCACCAAAACTATAATTAATCTTTAAAAAATTTTAGTTTTTTTCTCAAATTACGGTAACCAGGAACTTGTTGGGCAACTAATGACCAAAAATTAGGCGAATGATTGAATTCCCCTAAATGACAAAGCTCATGCACAATAATATAGTCCGCGGCTGCCGGCTCTAAAAAAATTAGCCGATAATTAAAATTAAGATTAGTGGCGCGTGAACAGCTCCCCCATCTAGTTTTCTGCCGCCGAATACTAACGCGCCCATATTTAAAACCATAAAATCTATTAAAATACTCCAAACGATCTATAATAAAATGACGCGCCCTAACTTTATAGCGCTGATACTCGGCCAATTCTTGCGCCGGTGATAAAATATCAGTATTAGTCGCCCTGGTAGTTAATTGCTTTAAAATCCAATCTCCCTTAGTTTCCAAAAAATTACTAATCATTTTTTCACTAACAAAAATTGGCTTAGTGACTGAGACTACGCCGTTACCATGAATTACCAAGCGCAAATGCCGGGAGGACTTATAGGAGCGCAAAACATAAGCGATTTCCTGTCCCTGAATAATAATTTTTTTATTTTTAGCAAGCATGAAATTATTCGTATAATGTTATTATACAGGCTAAATTCTAGGTTTGACAACTAGCTGAGGGTGTATTAATATTCAAGGGTAAATAGTACATTAAAATGGTAAAAACGCTCAAAAAATTCAAAAAAATGGACAAAGCAAATTCTTCTTTAGTATTTATTAATTTTTCCAAACCGGAATTAATTTTTCCGGCCACGGAAATCATGCTGCAAACACCTAATGGCACTAAAATCATTCCCTGTTCTTTCGAGGATATAATGAACTACAAATTCCACTATGAAGATGTTTATGTTCTAGAAATAGAACCTAAAAATGAAGAAGAAAAAAATCGGCTTCAAGAATTTATTAAGCATCGCAAAAAAACTCTAAAACTCTGGACAGCGGACTGTCACCTGTTTAATCAAGCTGGTCGCCAAGATTCGATTGGTTATGTTTACGAATTAAAAAAATTAGGAATTTATATTCCTGAATATCTACAAAAACGCATCAAGCTAATAAAGTTGGGTCACGAAAATCTTAATGACCGGGAAACTACTCGGATTTTAAAGGCGATTGCTGTTCAAAAATCTTTTGATTTCAATATCGGAAAATCAAAGGGGTATCTAACACTGATTAAAAAAATGATTACGGAAATTGTTACCGAAAAACATGACCAAGAAATTGAAACGTTGGCTAAAATGAGGTCAGAATTAATTAAAAACACTGAAAGATACAAGCTCCTCTACTTCTCAAAAAATTTACGTGGCGTTACTTTCAGGCGCGGTGAATTCGGTAGTAAAATTGTTATTGGTTTAAAAGAGATAAACCCATTTCTAATTGATATCTCGGATTTTGCCAAATCAATCAAGGCGTCAAAATTCATTATTGAATTTTCTTGTGGTGGCTATTACCATTTTTTATTTATTGAAAAAGGGGAAATGCTTAAACGCTGTGATTATGCCGAAAGTACCGGCATAAAAAAAATCCGGCAAATAACAGCTAAAACTTTTAAAACAATTGAGCTTTAAAAACAAAAACCCGACCACTAGGCCGGGTTTTTAAAAAAATAAATATTAATAACTTACTCCTTGTGGTTACTAGAAATAGCTCCCTTGAGTTGACCACAAGCAGCGGCAATATCAGAACCAAAACTTAAACGTACGGTTACCGAGACGCCCGCTTTTTCCAAAACACTTTTAAAATTATCAACGGTTTCTCGACTTGAAGGCTGAAAACGGCCAGTGGCGTTATAAGGAATCAAATTTAATAGATACAAAGGCTTACGCATTAAAATTGCTAAATTTTCAGCATCCTTCTGACTATCATTTACCCCTTTTATCATCAAATATTCAAACATCACACGTCGTCCAGTTTTTTTAATATAATCATCAACCGCTTTAAAAATATCCGCCAGCGCATACTTCTTAGCAATTGGCATCAATTTTTGACGCAAACTATCAGTTGAAGCATGAAGTGAAATAGCTAAATTAATTTGTAATTTTTCACCCGCTAATTTTTTAATGCCTTCCGTAAGTCCCGCGGTAGAAACTGACATTCTTCGAGCGCCAATATTTAAGGTCTCCGGGTTATTAATAAACTTAACCGCTTTAATAAATTCCGGATAATTTAAAAATGGCTCCCCCATGCCCATAAAAACAATATTATCAACTTTTTCCAGCTTGTTTTCTGTTTTTAAGAGACGTTGCCAAAAAACAACTTGTTCTACAATCTCCGCGGATGATAAATTTCTTAAAAATCCCAATTGACCGGTAGCGCAAAAAGTACAGCCTAAAGGACAGCCGATTTGACTAGAGATGCAGACCGTATTCCGGTGCTCTCTTTTGTCCGCCTTATCCTCATCTTTAGCATAATCAAAATCTTTATTTTTATCGGCCTGCTGTCGAATTAAAACCGTTTCCACGCTTTCGCCGTCTTCCAAATAAATAAGCGCCCGCTGAGTTTTTTGGCGCCCCTCAGCCGCAAAAACTTCCGCTTTTATTTCCAGGGGACAGGCGACCTCTAATTCTTCCCGCAATTTTTTTGGCAAACTAGAAGCTTCGGCCCACTCTGAAATATAATCTTGAAAAAGAAATTTATTAATTTGAACATAGCGATATTTTGGCTGGCCCTCAAGAACTTGCGATAAATTTTTTATTTTCATCTTAAGATGATTAATTAATTATAATGGCAATAATTTAATTCTAACGATTTCTGATTGGCTAATAGTGCGCATGGGCGGACCCCAAGTCCCCAATCCACCGTTGACAATTAAATTAAAATCCCCCAGCTTAGATAAACCATAGCCATACCCTTTATAAGCCAAATGAGCCAAAAAATTAAAGGGAAACAATTGACCGCGATGAGTATGCCCAGAAAGCTGTAAATCTATCCCAGCCTGGCTAGCCGTGTCAATTCTCTTAGGCTCGTGGAACAGTAAAATACTTGGTTGGGTTTCAGTATAGCCAGATTGCTCAAGAATAGTTTTATATAAATCAAAGGTCCTATCAAAAGAGTAATTAATGCCGATAATTTGCAGGCCAGCAACTAAAACCCGTTTATTATCCAAAATCTCAACTGGGCTATTTTTTAGTAAATCTTTAACTCGATCAAATCCTAAATACAAATCATGATTCCCAAAGGAATAATAAACTCCTTGAGGCACTTTTAATTTAGCGAAAGGAGTATTCATCCAAGAAAAATCAGACTCCATACCGTCAAATAAATCACCAGTAATAAAGACTGCTTCCGGCTCTAGCGTATTTATTTTATCAATAGCGCGCGAAAAAAAATGTTTTCGATAAACCGGACCGAGATGAACATCAGAAATTTGAACAACCGTTTTCCCTTGCCAAGCAACTGGCAAATCTTTAATTTTAACCTCATAATCTTTAACTCGGGGAATAAAAGCATTAAATAATCCATAAGCGGAAATAATAAAGGTAAGCCCTATTAAAATTGTTTTATAAACTAAGGTATCTAAACTAAAACCAAACCAAACGCCGAGAGTTTTAATAGCCAACACTAATATTATACTCAAAAATAAATTAACTAAAATGCCAATCCAAAAAGCGGCTATCATGTAATACCAACGAGTCACTACATTATCCCATTTATGAATTAGATAAGAGGCGGCAATCGCTGACAAAAATAAAACTGCAATAATAACCGCCGCGGTTATTTTAGCGCCGAGAGTAGTAAGACCAAAAAATTTAAGCACCGCCAGCCATACCAAAAAATGGCTAAACAACAAAACAAGTGCGGAAACCGCAAAAAAGATTAACTGCATCATATATTTAAATAAGCGCTAATTTAAAGCGCCAACTTTATTAATTATTGAGGACAAAAAATGGAAACTGCGAAAACTTAGAATTAACGCCTAAGTCATTTTCTATTTCTAGTAATCGATTATACTTAGCGGTTCTCTCCGCTCTGGCTGGGGCGCCAGTTTTAATTTGCCCAGTTCCCATGGCAGTCGCTAAATCAGCAATAAAAGAATCCTCTGTTTCGCCGCTACGATGAGAAATAATCGCAGTCATTGCATTTTTTCTCGCCAAAAGAATAGTAGCTACTGTTTCTGATAAAGTTCCGATTTGATTAAGCTTTATTAAAATAGAATTAGAAGCTTTATTGGCAATTCCCTTTTCCAAACGCTTAACATTAGTAACATACAAATCATCGCCCACCAACTGCTTATCGGGATTATTTTTCAAAAAATTCTGAAAACCATCCCAATCATCCTCGGCAAAAATATCTTCCAGTGAATAAATCGGGTACTTAGACATTAAATCACCATAAAAATCAGTCAACTCCGAACTATTTAAAATACGATTTTCTTTCTTTAAACTATATTTTCCATCAACATAAAATTCAGTAGCGGCCGCATCAATTCCAAAAATAATATCAGTCCCTAACTTATAGCCTGATTCTTCGGTAGCTAATTTTAAAAGTTCAAAAGCTTCAGCGTTACTATTTACGGCCGGGGCAAAACCGCCTTCATCGCCAACTGTAATCCCGTAATTTTTAGCTTTTAAAACTTTTTTCAAAGATTGATAAATTTCCGCACACATTCTAACCGCCGCCGCCATGGTTTTGGCACCAACAGGCAAAATCAGATACTCTTGAATATCGGTTGCCCAATCAGCATGTTTACCGCCATTTAAAACATTCATCATCGGTAAAGGTAAAAAATATACTCCCGAAAAATCAGGATTAAATTTGCTTAGATATTGATACAAAGGCTGATTTAATCCAGCCGCCGCCGCTCGTGCGCTGGCTAAAGAAACTGCCAAAATGGCGTTAGCCCCTAAAATTGCCTTATTTTCCGTAGCATCAAGCAAAATCATCGTTTTATCTATCTTTTGCTGGTCTTCTACTTCAAAGCCGATAAGAGCTGGAGCAATTTTTTCGTGGATATTTTTAATTGCCTTTAAAACTCCCAGGCCATGAAAAAATTTTTGGTCGCCATCTCGAAGCTCTACTGCTTCATAGCTTCCAGTAGAAGCACCACTAGGAACCATTGCCTGACCGCTCGCGCCATTATCCAAAACGACTTTAGCGGCGACTGTTGGATTGCCCCGGGAATCCAAAACTTCCCAAGCAGTAATTTTTGTTATTTTCATATAATTAAAT
>DASROX010000011.1:0-4225 GCA_035646675.1 Saccharimonadales bacterium (SeqCode) | reverse complement strand
CGAAGAATTAAGCACTAAGGTGGAAATAAAAAGACAGGGGCGGGGCGGAAAAATTATCATTGATTTTTATAGTGATGAGGAATTAGGTCAGATATTGACAAAAATTAAAAAATAGTGTATAGTTTAATATTAATTCGTTCTTTTAATATTCACAATAAAAACTATATACGATGGAAAATAAATTATGGGAAGACCCATATTTTGGCTGGATATTCCTGGCCTCAATCGTGGTGGCCATCCTTTATGCAGTGTTTGCCAATACCGGCAGTTTTATAAAAGATGTTTTGGCTGGTCTTGTTATCGGTCTTATATGTCTCGTGGCAGTATCTTCGGCTTTTATGCCAAAATGTTGATAACAACATTTTAAATCAGGAACTTATTCAAGTTCCTTTTTTTTATTTGCTATTATGATGGTCGTATATTAAAATAAAATTATGTCTTTCGTCCATCTCCACAATCATACCCATTACTCTTTACTCGACGGTCTAACCAAGATTGACGAGATGATTAACTATGCTAAAGAGCAGGGTTCGCCGGCGGTCGCGATTACCGATCATGGCACGATGTATGGCATTATTGAGTTCTATCAGAAGGCCAAAAAAGCCGGCGTGAAGCCGATTATTGGGGTAGAAACCTATTTAGCTCCAGGTTCGCGTTTTGATAAGAATACCAAGGAAGACGCTAAGCGTTTTCATCTTCTATTGTTAGCTAAAAATAATGCCGGTTATAAGAATCTGATTAAACTTGTTTCCAAGGCGCATATTGAAGGTTTTTATTATAAGCCACGTATTGATTGGGAGCTTTTAACCGAGTGCCATGAGGGATTAATTGCCTCTACTGCCTGTTTGGCTGGTGAAATACCGCGCTTGATAATGAATGGCAGTTTGGATGAAGCGGAAAAGCGAATACTGGAATACAATAATCTCTTTGGTCAGGATAATTTTTATTTAGAATTAATGGATCATCCGGAAATTCCGGAGCTTATTAAGGTTAATGAAGAGCTCATTAAATTTTCTAAAAAATTAAACATCCCGGTAATTGCGACTAACGATGTTCATTATCTTAAAAAAGAAGATGCCGAGGCTCAGGATATTTTATTGTGCCTACAAAATAAAAAGAAAATTACTGATACAGATAGAATGAAAATGATTGGTCATGGCGATTATTCTATGCGTTCTAATACGGAGATGATTGCCGCTTTTAAACATATTCCGGAGGCCATTGCTAATACTCTTAAAATTGCCGAGATGTGTAATGTGGAGATTGAACTGGGCAATATTCAATTACCTCACTTTGAAGTACCTCCTGGTTATGATGGTGATTCGTATTTACAAAAATGGTGTGAAGACGGAATTACTAAGCGTTATCCAGAAGCTAAGAAGGAAGATTTAATTCCCGTGCGCGAACGCTTGGATTATGAGCTTTCGGTGATTGCCAAGATGGGCTGGCCTTCTTATTTTTTAATTGTGGCTGATTTTATTAACTGGGCCAAGAATAATAAAATTGTGGTTGGGCCGGGTAGAGGCAGCGCTGCCGGCTCTTTAGTTTGTTATTTAACTGGGATTACTAATCTTGATCCCTTAAAATATAATTTACTATTTGAAAGGTTTTTAAATCCGGACAGAATTTCCATGCCCGATATTGATATGGATTTTGCCGATATTCGTCGGGCTGAAGTTTTAAATTATGTTGGTGATAAATATGGGCATGACCACGTTGCTCAAATTATTACTTTTGGAACCATGGCCGCCCGGGCAGCCGTGCGTGATGTCGGACGCGTTTTAGATGAGCCTTATGAATATTGTGATAAAATTTCCAAGAGCATCCCGATGTTTACTAAATTAGACGAAGCCTTAAAGACCGTGCCGGAACTCAAGGAAATGTATAATAATGAACCGGCCGCGAAAAGAATTCTAGACTATGCTAAAAGATTGGAAGGGGTGGCGCGTCATGCCTCAACTCATGCTTGCGGAGTTTTGATTACTAAGGACCCTTTAACCGAATATGTACCTATTCAAAAAGCATCGTCTGCCGATGAAAGTATCATTTCCCAATATTCTCTGCATCCAATAGAAGATTTAGGTTTGTTAAAAATGGATTTCTTGGGTCTTAAAAACTTAACCATTATTGAATCGGCTTTAAAAATTATTAAAAATACTCGAGGCTTGGAAATTGATATTGATAAAATTCCCCTTAATGATGCCAGTACCTATCAGCTTTTTCAGGGCGGGGAGACGACTGGTGTTTTTCAGTTTGAATCTTCGGGCATGAAGAGATATTTGCGCGAGCTTAAACCAACTATCTTTGAGGATATTATCGCCATGGTGGCCTTATATCGTCCAGGACCAATGGAGTGGATTCCGGATTATATTGCCGGTAAACATAAAACCAAAAAAGTCGCTTATCTTCATCCGAAGTTAGAAGGTATTTTAGAAAATACTTACGGCGTCGCCATTTATCAGGAGCAGGTTATGCAAATTGCCCGTGATTTGGCCGGTTTTACTATGGGTCAAGCAGATGTTCTGCGACGAGCGATGGGAAAGAAAATTGTCTCTTTGATGGCCGAACAGAAAGAAAAATTTATTGAAGGTTGTGTTAAAAATGGAGTCCATAAAGAATTAGGAGAAAAAGTTTATTCTTTTATTGAACCTTTTGCTGGTTACGGTTTTAATCGTAGTCACGCTGCTTGCTACGCCATGATTGGTTATCAGACCGCTTATCTAAAGGCTCATTGGCCGGTGGAATTTATGGCGGCGCTTTTAACCGCTGACCAGGGGGATTCCGATAGAATTGCGATTGAAATTGAAGAATGTCGGAATATGGGCATTAAGATTATGGCGCCGGATGTTAATGAATCTTTTGGTACTTTTACCGTAGTTACTGCCGGGACTAAGGATAACAAGATTGTGGGCGTTAACGAAAAAGTTGATACTATTCGTTTTGGTTTGAAGGCCATAAAAAACGTCGGTGAACATATTGTCGATGCCTTAATTACAGAACGTAAAGAAAACGGTGCTTATGAAGATATTTTTGATCTTTTGGAGCGCGTGACTGATAAAGATTTAAATAAAAAGTCATTGGAAAGCTTAATAAAAAGTGGGGCGATGGAAGGTTTTGGTGAGCGCGGTTTACTGCTAGCCAATTTGGAAAGATTTTTGAGTTTTAATAAAGAGGAAACTCAGAATAAAGATAGTCGCCAAGAAAGTTTATTTGGTGATTTGCCGGGAGCTATAAAAACTCGTCCAACTTTAACTGATTCACCTCCCGTTGCTCAAAATGAAAAATTAATTTGGGAAAAAGAATTGCTCGGACTTTATGTGAGCGAGCATCCATTTAATTTTTTCAAGCCTTATCTTGCCGGTTACGCGCTACCGATTGTTAGTCTTGCCGGACATAAAAATGACGATCGGATAATTACCGCTGGGGTTATCGCCTCAATTAAAAAAATAATTACCCGCAAAGGCGAGTCGATGATTTTTGTAAAAATTGAAGACGCCATTGCCTCGACTGAGATTTTAGTTTTCCCCCGTCTTTATAAGGAAACGGTTGAATTATGGGAGGAAGGGAGGATGGTGATTATAGACGGTAAATCTTCCGAGAAAGACACAGAATTAAAAATTTTAGTTAATCGAGCAAGAATTTTAGATATTAATGAACCTCAGAAATCAATTGATGATTTTAAGCGTTTAATGTTGGAATCACCAGCACCTGTCGGCAATCGTTTTCGAGGAGGAGCTTATCAAAATGGTGGTAGCAATAGTCATTCTGTTTCCCCTAAGGTAAGCATAAAAACTAAGGCAGGGGCGGATAAACCGGCATTTTTGCCACCATCACTAAGTTCCTTGCGTTTGATTTTTTTGCGTGATTTATCCTTAAATGATTTAACTGAATTAAAAAGAATTTTTGCCGCTTATCCGGGTGAAGATGAGGTTTATTTTAGGATAATTGAAGCGGAAAAGTTCAAAGTCATTAAAACGGCTTTTAGAATTGCTAATAATGATGAGCTTAGACAGGAATTAGAAAAGAAATTAGCATCTGTTCTCCAGGTTTCTATTTAATTTTATTGTTTAGATTTTTATTTTTTGCTATAATAAGATTGACTTATCTAAAGTCAATTTTATTTTTGTTAGTTTATTTTTTAATTTCTCTTTTTTTAATATGCCCAGACCAAAAAAATCAGAATCAGCCGCGGTTTCTAAGGTTAAAGTCACTAAAATTAAAAAGC
>DASROX010000010.1:0-7097 GCA_035646675.1 Saccharimonadales bacterium (SeqCode) | reverse complement strand
AAGAAGTGATTATCCTATTCAATTTTAGTAATTGTGTGTAAAAAATTGACACTATAGTAAAATTTTACTATAATTATTATATACTTAAATTTTTATTGGTAATTAAATTTGTTTATTACCAACTAACTTATTTAGTCCTCTAAATAAAATTAAAAGCCACAATACCTAAGTGCCATAGTTTATAAAAGAAAGAAACAATTAACATAATTAACATATCTAAAGGGTATAAAAATTAAATAAACTAATATGAAGAAATTCGTTAATAATTTAACAGTAACTATTTTGGTAGTTTTTGCCATTTTAGTATTCGGCCTTAATCGACCGACTATCGTCCAAGCAGCTACCTCACCTAGTCTCGGTACGGCCGCTAATTATTCCGTTTTAGCTGGTTCGTCGGTAACAAACACCGGCGCAACGACCATCAGCGGAAATGTTGGTATCAGCCCTGGTGCGGGGGGAACGCCAAATTACACCGGTTTTAATACAGTAACTTTAGGTGGCACGATGCATGATGCTGATACAGCGGCGGCTATCGCTCAAGGAGAAATGAATGCCGTCTTTACGACTGACCTCGCTCAATCATGCGATGTTACTTATGCCGGCACTAAAGAGTTAGCTGGAGTTACTTTAGCGCCTGGAGTCTATTGCGCCGATCGATTTTTTCTTTCGTCGGGGGTGCTTACGCTTAATGGTGCCGCTTCTGATGTTTGGGTTTTTAAATCAGGCGCTGACCTGATTGTTACTGGCGCTTCTTCTAATGTTGTTTTTACTGGTGGCGGCTTACCTTGTAATGTCTGGTGGCGGATTGTTAGCACGGCTACTTTTGATGCCGGGAGTTCGTTTGTAGGAAATATCCTGGCGGATACTAGTATTACCTTTGCTGCTGGCTCTAGTCTGGATGGTCGAGCTTTCGCTCGCACCGCTGAAGTAACCTTGGATGGTAACATTATTTCCGGACCAACCTGTACAGCTCCATTGGCTGTAAGTCAGAGCCACCATGGATGGATCAACGTTGTTAAGATTGTTATTAATGATAACGGCGGAACTAAAACCGTGGCTGATTTTCCTTTGTTCGTTAACGACGGATTTATCGCTTCTGGTATAACTAATATATTTGGAGCCTCTAATGCAGAGGCTTATGACTATAAAGTGACTGAAACTGCCGATTCAAATTATACCCGAACATTCTCTGGCGATTGCGATGTTAATGGTATCGTGAAGCTTAATCCGAATGAAAATAAATTTTGTATTATTACAAATGATGATATTGGCGCACCAGTATTTGTTCCGCCTATACCTCCGATTATTGATGTGGTAAAAGTACCGAATCCTCTAGCTTTACCAGCTGGTCCGGATGCAGTAACCTATACTTATACGCTCCGAAATCTCGGAACAGTTCCAGTAACTGATGTGACAATGGTTGGCGATACTTGTAGTCCAATAACCTTGGCTTCTGGTGATACTAATGCCGATGCGAAGCTGGACGTAAATGAAACCTGGGTATACCGTTGTTCGACAATTCTAACAGAAACTCACACTAATACCATAGTCGCTACTGGCTGGGCCAATGGTTTAAGTGCCGTTGATATTGCCAGTGCGACCGTTATTGTTGGCTTACCGATTGTACCGCCATTAATTCATATCACAAAAGTTCCTAACCCTTCGACTTTACAAGCTGGTGGAGGGATGGTTACCTACACTAAAAAAGTCACTAATCCAGGAACAGTCGCCTTAAGTAATGTTCGACTGACTGATGATAAATGCAATCCCGTAAAATATGTTTCCGGCGATACTAATAGCGACTTAAAACTTGATCCCACAGAGACCTGGGTTTATACCTGTAAAGTAAATCTCACTAAGACCACGACTAATACTGTCACGGCCAGTGGTGACGCTAATAATTTAACAGCCAGAGATTTTGCAATTGCTACAGTTGTGGTCGCGACGGCCGTTCCAAAATTGCCAGCTACAGGGACTGCTAATGGAAAAGATATCCTTAATATTGTTGCATTAATTAGTGCCTTAGCCTTAACCTCCGTTTTTATAATTTTAAAAAAACGTACTATTTAGTTCAAATGATAATAAATTTAATTTAGAAGCCGAAAAGGCCTCGTTTCGGCGAGGTCTTTATGTTTTAGCTATCCGAGTGGGGCTATTTAATATGTCTGAATATGATATAATTTTTATTTAAAGCTGTTCCAACTATATCCCAGTTCCCGAGCATAATAAAAAGAGAAGATTAATCTTCTCTTTTTATTATGCTGGAGAGATGCTAGGGGGATTCGAACAGGGTATTAGAAATCTTGCTAAAATTTAGCGAAGGTTTTATATAAAGCTCTTGACTCACTCGAAAAAATATAATATGATTTTTATACCTGTACCTTAGGTATAGGTATATATATTAAAATAAATAGGTAATTTGGTTGGCGTTGGTAATTATAACAATTATTTTAGTGATGGCCGGGCGAGGAATATTAAATAAAAATAAAAGGCAGTTTAATGATAAATTAGCCCTAATAAAAACTAATCAAGATTCTTCAAGTATTGTCCAAACAGGGCAGAACTAAACCGTTAAACTTTTTTCGACGCCCAGCGGTGACTATATACAGTAAAAATTAATAAACAATATAGATTATTTGGAAATAGGTTATCGGAATCCTATAAATATATCGCTTATTTTATTGATAAGAAAATATTAACAATCCTGCAACTAATAAAATAGTTAGTGATTAAATTGCTTAATTGCGAAAGATGGATCTTTATAGTAGTTAACGATGTTTATTAATGGTAAGGCATTAGTCTGATCGAAATCGTTCAGGATCCATAAAAACATGCTTAATAAATTTATTATATTTTGATTATGTCGAAAGAATGTTGTGATGCAAAACTTATTAATCTGAAAAATAAAAAAAATTTAAGACTAAAAAAGGTTTTTTGGTTTGTTTTATTGATTAATTTTATAATGTTTTTGGTTGAATTTTGGCAAGGATATATTTCACATTCTAACGCTTTGTTCGCCGATTCATTGGATATGCTTGGAGATGCAATTGTTTATGGGCTCAGTTTGTATGTTATTGCTATGAGCCAGGAAGTGAAAGCTAGGGTTTCTTTGCTAAAGGGGATAATAATGGGAATTTTAGGGCTATTAGTGGCAGTCGAGGCCTTGAGTAAGATCATTTATCCGGTCGTTCCTATTGGTGTAACAATATCAATAGTGGGTTTATTGGCATTAGCTGCCAACGCCGTAAGCTTTTGGGCACTCGTTCGTTACAAGAATAATGATCTAAATGTAAAGTCTGCCTGGATTTGTTCTCGAAACGACATCATGGCAAACTTAGGGGTAATCATGGCGGGGTTATTGGTAATCCGCTTTAACTCTATATGGCCAGATGTAACTGTCGGCCTAATCATTTCTTTTATGATTATTTATTCATCGGCCCAAGTAGTTAAGGAATCTTTAGGTTTTAATTTTCACCATAATTAGCCATTGAAGTCCTAAAGCCGTCCTTGTTAAGCCGCGGAATTATATTCGGCGGTTTTTTATTTTTCCAAAACCGTTTCAACTATATCCCGGTCTCTGCGCTAACTCAGGGTTTATGCTAACTGCACAAATCTATTTTTTCATGCTATACTGTAATACTGAATAATAATACTTACGCCTTATGAAAATTAGTAATGAACTACCTTTTTTTAAGAAGAAAAAAGCATTTATCATAGTCACTGGCAAACAGTCAGCTAAATTGTTTGTGGCAAATAATGGAGACATAAATTTATTGGAAGAGTTTGATATTCCTACTCCTTCAAGTGAATATACAGACAATGAAGGACATTTTAAAAGCAGGGGTGAAGGGGGCTATGTTGCCAGTGGCAGTGTCCGTGAACCAAAAAAGGTTTATCTATTTAATAAGTTTAGTTCGGAGTTATCTCAGATGATTATAAAACAAGATTCTGTGGAAAAAGTACAGGAAATGTATCTTTTTACTCCCGACTATATGAAAAATGAATTAAAAGATAGTTTCCCAAACTCAATACAAGAAAAAATTGTGATGGAGTTTTCCGGAAATTATGGGGACGCTCATGTTTTTGAATTATTGGAAATGATTGAAAAAAAGGAGGACGAGGAAAATATTGGGGAAATAACTCCTGTAAGCAAAAAAGCCCAAAAATTAATACAAAAGAATACTGATCAGTATAATAAATAATATAAAAATTTATGGAACAAGATAATAATGACTTTACAAACGAAAACGATACATCGAGTAAACAGGAAAAAGAAAAAATAGAGGCTTGGCGCAATGAACACGGTCAACCAAATTTTAAATTTCTCGAATCACTTGCAGAAAAAGAAGACGCGCTTTCTTTAGAAAGATTAAAATTCATTGCTGATGACTTGGATGTAACTTATGATAATAGTACTTCAAGTAAAGAGTTGGTTGAAAAAATAATACTGGCTACTCAAATTAATCCTAATACAAGTGACTGATTCTGGCTGTTTTAATAATATAATAATTATGAAACATTATGAATAAAAAATTAAAATTAGGCTTATCTTTAGCCGCGCTACTTATTATTGGATTAGTAACTTATCTTTTTTTTAACTCTCTAAATCAAACTCCTTCTGTTGGTAAAGAAAATAAGATAACAACGATTACTTATCTAGTTTCGCAAGAAGATACGACAAAATACTGTAATGGGGAAGATATGAACAGTGCTGATTATCAAAAAACTATTATCACCAAAGAATCGACCACCACTTTAGAGGCTAACCCGACAAGAATAAAGGTAATAAAAACTATTTTAAACGCCGCTACGACTGGAATGTGCAATACTGTTCTGGGCCAGCTTGATATCACAGAAAATAATGGTATAGTTTATATTCCTCAAATTGAGGATTGGGCTGGCATATCGATAGCCATGTGTAGTTGCAAACCTCAAGTAGAGGTTAATTTATTGCAGATACCTGGTATTACAAAAGTTATCTGGTCAGCTACAGTAAATAATTTTGATGATTGTGTCGCTACGGGCAACCCAGTAATGGAATCTTATCCTCGCCAGTGTCGATACGGAGATAAAACGTATACTGAAAATATCGGTAATGAACTTGAGAAAGTTGATCTTATTAATCTTGAAACTCCACGTCCTAATGAAAAAATTAGTAGCCCGCTTACTATCAAGGGTCAGGCACGAGGCTCTTGGTTCTTTGAAGCGAGTTTTCCGGTTTTTTTAACTGATTGGGATGGGAAAATAATAGCTCAAGGTGTGGCTACTGCAAAAAGCGATTGGATGACAACTGAGTTTGTTTCATTTGAAGCCACCTTAGCATTTACGACAGATGAAAATGTTTATAGTGATCAAGGCTCTCTTATATTAAAAAAGGATAATCCTTCAGGACTTTCTGAAAATGATGATGCGCTAGAAGTCCCAGTTATAATTAATTAGTGAATAAAGTGAGCGACGGATTACGTTTGTTGTTTTTTATATTACCGCTCCAATTATGCCCCAGTCCCCGAGCAAAGTGTTAAAATATGCTATAATGTAATATATGTAAATTGATTTTGTTTATCTGATTTTTTATACATTTTCTAGTATAATAGATTCAGATGAACCAATAAAACTATGTTGTCCCCCATC
The DNA here is from genome assembly GCA_035646675.1 of Saccharimonadales bacterium (SeqCode). GTDB lineage: Bacteria > Patescibacteriota > Patescibacteriia > Patescibacteriales > UBA12465 > UBA12465. The sequence goes on along the minus strand of DASROX010000010.1, from coordinate 1,466 downwards.
TCTAAAATAATTAGATCAAACAACTATCATTTAGTTAATAATTTTCCTAATAATTTTTCAATTTTCGGGAGAGCGTTAAGTAATATAGCTTTTTTTATTTTAACTACGAAAATAACTAGACGTAAAAACTTCCTCACCCAAGATGACTTTGTTTTAGCCACGAAGATGCTTCAAAAAGGGGACGTTATTTTAGTGGGAGATTTTAGAAGAATTTCCAGCTTTTTTACCGGTAAATTTTTTACGCACGCTTTACTGTATGCTGGTAAAAATAAATGTATTCATGCTAGTGTTGATGGCGTGAATACAATTCTATTTGAAAAATTGTTTGAAGAATACGATACCCTTCTTATTATGCGTCCTCAAATTAAACATAATTTTAAGCAAACTATAAATAATGTTATAGCCTGTGCCAGTAAGAAAATCGGCATGGCCTATAATTTTTATTTTGAATATCGTCAAGATCGTTATATTTGTACGCAATTAATAGAAACTTCTTTTCAAGAATCAGGAGTTAGTATAAATATTGGGACTAAACACCAGACTAAAGAAAATAGATTTCGCATTTTTTCACGTATACACAGGATAATAAGAGCTGACGATTTTTTAAAAGGAGACTTTAAAATATTCTTTGTTTCTAAAGAGATTGAAAAACAGGAGTATTTTATGGGGAAGGAAAAAAGAACGACTCAACCAATACTTAGGGCAAGCTTGTAGCAAAGTATGAAAAAAACCATCTCTTTCTTGGCGGTTCTAGCCGCGGTTAGTCCAGAAAATAGCGCTAATCCTAGAATTTTAAATAATGTTTCCATCGAAGAAATTAAGAAGGAACTGAAGGTTGGATAAATTATTCCATTAGAATCTAAAAAAAGCAATTTTATATTTTAAAAGGAGCTTATTTTGTAAGCTCCTTTTTTGTTTTGCCTTATTAGGCCCATTCGGATATTTTGTAATTAGAAGGAACAACCAGGGAGTCGAGATTTTTGCCATCCCAAGAAATTCGGCCGTTAACCACCAAATCGGTGATATACGGCTGATAACAATGTTCATAGTGATTTGCCAAATTCCCTAATTCTTCAGGGTTGTTAACCGCGATGATTGGAATTTTGAGCCGAAAAAAAATAGGACCATCGTCAAACTTTTCATTAACGAAGTGCATCGTAATTTCAGTACGAGTTAATCTTTGTTTTTTATAAGCTTCAAAGACTGCTTCGTGGACATGATGTCCGTACATACCTTGGCCGCCAAAGCTTGGCAATGGTCCTGGATGAATATTAAATACTGTTTTTGAATTAAACTTAGTTTTTAAATCCAGGCCCTTAATCTTTTTGAGCCAGCCAGACAGTGGGAAAAAATCTGCTCTTGATTCAGTAGCAATCCACTGATAATCCTCAGCTTCAAAGGAGTTCATAAAATAGAAAGGAACCCCCAGTCTATCAGCGCGTTCGCGTACACCGCCATGTTCATGG
>DASROX010000009.1:0-5574 GCA_035646675.1 Saccharimonadales bacterium (SeqCode) | reverse complement strand
CTTCTGGTTTAAATAAAATAGCCACTGAGAAACACAGCGTTGTTAAAAAACTATTAAAATCTTTAATATCGCCAATTTCGATAATGTTTTTAACGGCGGCGGCGTTTTCTTATTTTGGCGGAAAGCTGTTTGATTTTTATTTTATTATCGCTTTGATGTTTTTGAATTTTTTTATTTCTTTTTGGCAGGAAAATAAAGCTGACAATGCCATTGAAGAATTAAATAAACTTTTAAAATTTTCAGTTAAGGTTTTGCGTGACGGTAAATGGAATCAAATTGATTCCGAAATGATTGTGTCGGGAGATATCGTGGAGGCTTATATCGGCGAAGTAATGGCCGCTGATTTAAAAATAATAAATAGCCAGAATTTTTCCGTTAACGAAGCGGCTTTAACCGGCGAATCTTTGCCAGCCGAAAAAAAAGATGGGGATATTATTTATTCTGGCTCCTTTGTAGTTACCGGCCAGGCCTTGGCGCAAGTAATTGCTACTGGTGTTAATACTTATTTTGGCAAGATTTTTTCGCACCTAGATAAAAAACCCAAGCGCAGTCTTTTAGAAAAAGATATTTTAACTATCTCTAAATTTTTATCACTGCTCAGTATTGGCGCGGTTGTGATTTTAACGGCGGTTTTTTTATTGAGTAAACAGCCGCTCTTGGATGTCCTAACCTTGGACCTAAGTTTGCTGATTGCCGGCATTCCTATTGCCTTGCCCACAGTTCTAACCTTGATTATCAGTTTAGGAGTTTTAAAGCTTAGTAAAGAAAATGTGGTTGTTAGGCGCTTAGCTTCCTTAGAAGATTTAGCTAATGTTGATTGGTTGTTTACCGATAAAACCGGGACCTTAACCAAAAATGAAATTGTTGTTAACCAGATAGTCCCTTATAAGATTAAGGCGGACGAAGTTTTAACTTATGCTTTTCTCGCTTCCATTAGTAATGACCATGATTTGATTAACAAGACAATTATTAAAAAAGCTAGAGCCAGCGGCCAAGCTATTGGAGATTATGAAATTAAAAATTTTATTCCGGCCGATTCTAGGCGTAAGCGTAGTTCAGTTTTAGTTAATTATGGTGGTCGTGATATTTATATTTCGGTCGGTGCGGTACAAGTAATTAGTAAATTATGTCACGCTGATAAGACGGCTTTAAATAAATTACAAGAGGATGTCGATAAAGCCGCTACTGCCGGTTATCGCGTTTTAGCGGTTGCGGTAAATTTTACTTCTCCGGTTGAAAGCGAAATGCAGCTTGTGGGTTTGTTATTATTATCAGATGAATTGCGCCAAAGTGCAAAAACGACTTTAAAATTTTTACGTGAAAATGGAGTTAAGGTAAAAATGCTAACCGGTGATCATCGGGCGATTGCTTATCGTGTCGGTGCTGATTTAGGTTTAGATAAAGCTGATGTTTATAGTGAAATTTTACCGGATGATAAATACGCCCTGGTTTTAGCAGGCAAGAAAGATCATGTAGTGGCCGTTACTGGTGACGGGGTTAATGACTTGCCGGCGGTTAAAGCGGCTGATGTTGGTTTTGCGGTGAGCAACGCGGTTGCAGCTTTGAAGGGGACGGCCGACATTGTTTTGTTGTTACCAGGGATTTTGGTGGTGACGACGGCTATCATTGAGGCGAGAAAAATATTTGCCCGTATTTATAGCTACTCTATTTATCGGATTTCTGAGAGCTTGCGCTTGATAATAACTATCTTAATTTTAGGTCTTATTTATCATGCTTATCCGCTTACCCCGATTCAGTTGATTCTTTTGGCGATTTTAAATGACATTCCTATTGTTTCTCTAGCCTTTAATCGTACGAAGGTTGTTCACAAGCCTTCGCATCTTAAAGTCAAGGAAAGGTTTATTATTAGTGGTGTTTATGGTATGGTGGGAGTAGTAAATAGCATGCTCTTTTTATTAATTTTAATGAAATATTTCCACTTTGATTGGGGTATTATTTCTACGGCCTTCTTTTTAAAGTTAACCATCGGGGGCCATCTCCTTATTTTTGTTGCCCATACTAAAGAGCGGTGGTATAAATTTTTACCAAGTCGTCAGGTTATTTTAGCTTTAGTGGGAACGCAAATTTTAGCTACTAGTTTGACGGCGCTGGGCATTTTTATGAATAAAATTCCCGCCTATCTCATAATTATTGTTTGGATTTGGACTATTCTTTGGATGCAAGTAACTGATTATTTTAAAATTTTATTACAATCTAGAAAATAAAAAATTAATTAAGATATCTAAGTTTTATTAAATATGCACCCAAGATTTATTTCTTCAGTTTTAAGCATTGTGACTCTGTGTATTGTTATCGCCGCGGTGAGCATTTCTTTCGTCGAAGATGAAAAATGGATGGGCTTTATTTTAATTATTTTGTCTGTTCTTTGTTTGCTGGTGCTTTTGCCGTTTAAAGTAAAGATAAAATCGGTCTTACCAGATATTTTCTTTGGCATAATTGATAATGGCATTTTAGCGATTTTTGCTATCTTCGGTGGCCATTTTGCCGGAGTCGCCGGAGCGATTGCCGGTGGCGTGGTGGGGAATTCTATTACTGACGGCATTGCTGGTATTTTTGAAGGACACTTAGCCGAGAAATTAAGAGCACGCTTGGTCATAGAAGAAAGAACGATGTTAAAATCATCAGTCGGGAAAATGGCCGGTTGTCTATTGGGGGCGGGAGTCATCTTATCAATTAGTAGTATGCTTAATTTTTAAGAGTAATGAAACCAATTTTAGTAACTTGTTATGTTGGTCCAGATTTGGACGGTTATGCCGGTACCTTTGCTTATGCGGAATTTCTTAATAAACAGGGAAGAGAAGCAAGTGCTGGAATTGTGAGCGAGGCACATATCGAGGCCCAGTATGTTTTAGATAGATTTAAAATTACGCCTTCGCTCGCAATTACTGATTCTCAAAATTACTCAGAAATTATTTTAGTTGATGCCAGCGATCTTAATGGTTTAGGCGGGAAAATAGAAGCTGATAAAATTATTGAAATTATTGATCACCGGCAAGTCAATGAAGCCGATAAATTTCCACGCGCTCAGAAACAGATTGAACTAGTAGGAGCGGCGGCGACTTTGATTGCTGAAAAATTTATTAATAATAAAATCGAGATTTCTCCTGAGTCGGCGATTTTGCTGTATAGTGCTATTATTTCTAATACGCTTAACTTCCGGGCCGGGGTAACCACGGAGCGCGATCGCGTGGCGGCCGCTTGGTTGCGGGAAAATCTTGAAGTTAGTGATGATTATTGGAAAGAGTTATTTATGGCTAAGTCCGATACGAGTGGCGATAAATTGTTTCAGTTAATGGCTGGCGACTTTGCAGTTTTTGAAATTGGCGGCCGTAAATTAAGCATTGTTCAACTGGAGCTTATTGGTGCGGAAAAAATAGTCGAAGATAGGGAACTCGATATTTTAGAAATTTTGCGAACGCTGAAAGCTGATAATGGTTTAGATTGTATATTTTTAACCATAGTAGAATTGGAGAAAGAAAAGAACTATTTTGTTACCGAGGATTTAGGGCTTAAAATAACTCTAGAAAAAGTATTGAACGCGCGTTTTATGGGGCCGGTTGGCGTTCGGGCGGGAATGATTATGCGCAAACAAATAGTGCCGCTGATTAAAACAGAATGGGAAAAATAGGAAGGCCTTGACGCCTTTTTATTTTTACGATATAATTAGATATATATCTAATTATCTAAATATAAATTCATGTCTTTAAATAATACTTTTGCGGCCCTGGCTGATCCCAACCGTCAAAAGATAATTAAATGTCTCAAGAAGTCCGAATTACCAGTCAGTGAAATTGCTAAGAGTGTTGATATTACCCTGGCGACTTTATCACATCATCTGGATATTTTACGCCGCGCGGGTTTAGTTAGCTCTCGCCGTGACGGCCGCCAGATTTTTTATGAGCTTAATATGAGCGTCGCCGAGGAAATAATGGAGGGGCTCGCTAAAATGTTTAAAAAATAAATTTATAATAAGAAAAAAATATGAAAAATCCGATTAAGTATTCCTTAAATACCGAAATTTGGCCGCTGTTAATTATCGCAGCCGTTATTGCTTTAAGTATTTGGTCCTATCCGCAATTGCCTCTGAAAGTTATTAGTCATTGGGATTTTAATGGTCAAGCAAATGGTTGGATGAGCCGCGAATTTAACGCCTTGATGTTTCCGGCCATCGTGATTTTTATTTATGGCCTTCTTTCCTTAATGCCCAAGTTTGACCCTCGCAGTGAGCGCTATGCGGAGTTTGCTAATGTGTATTTAACTTTGCGAACGATGATTATGTTGGTGCTGGCGGTTACTTTCGGTGCCGCCACGCTCGCCAATCTGGGTTATCCAATTAATATCGGCGCGACAGTTTCCGCAGCTATTGGTCTGTTAATGATAGTGATGGGGAATTATATGGGTAAATTAAAATCCAATTTCTTTATTGGTATTAGAACTAGCTGGACCCTGTCTTCAGAAAATGTTTGGAATAAGACCCATCGCTTAGGTGCTAAATTATTCGTTATTTGGGGAGTCTTATTGATTGCCGCTCCCTGGTTAAAATCGCAAATTGCTATGGGCATCTTATTTGGTGGTATAGTAGCAATAGTTATTGGTACCAGTGTTTATTCTTATATTCTTTTTGCTAAAGAACAGAAAAATAAACATTAATTCTCTTGAGTAACAATTTCATTAATTTGGGCTTCTTGGATTACTTGAGTCTGAATTTTATTGTCATCATCAATAATTTTTTTATTTTTCCATTTTCCTCGGAAAAAAATCGTTAGATAAATACCAACCATAAATAAATTAGTTGCCGGGAAGGCTATCCACACCCCGAGAACACCTAGGTGAAAAAATTTGGCTAGAAAGAAGGCGAGTGGTAATTGGATAATCCATTGTGAGGTGAGCGTGAGTATCATTGATTGCTTGGTGGAGCCAGCTGCTTGCAGAGTACTGCCCACAATTATTTGCATACCAATAATTCCAAAAGTAAGGGCAATGAAGCGTAAGAAGAAAGCCCCTTCGCGAATAACGTTTAAATCACTAGGAACGAAGAAGCGAATGAAGGCGGGCGCAAAGATAAAGACAATAACTCCTAGCGAGGTAAGTGATAAAAAGATTAATTTTAAACTTAGGCGAGCGGTATGGTCAGCTCCTTGGGGATTTTTAGCTCCCAGATTTTGCCCTACTAGGGCCGCATTAGCCCCAGCAAAGCCGAAAGCGAGCATTAGTGATAACTGAAAGATATTGGAGCCGACGCCGTAAGCCGCGACCGCTAAGGTCCCAAAACTAGTGATAAGCCCCGTCATGACCGCTAAGCCTAAACTTCTGGCTGATTGTTCAATAGAAGATGGTAAGCCTAGAAAGAAGGCGCGTTTCATGAATTTAAAATCGGGCAAGAAATCATGGCGGTGTAATTTAATGCCAAACTTACCGCCGAATAAGGTCGTTAAGCCGATAATAGCGGCGATGCTTTGGGTAAATAGAGTTGCCCAAGCGGTACCAGCCACACCGAGAGCGGGAATAAAACCGGAACCAAACATAAATAGCGGATCAAGAGCAAAATTTAAG
>DASROX010000008.1:0-30413 GCA_035646675.1 Saccharimonadales bacterium (SeqCode) | reverse complement strand
TTTATTTAAAACTGTTTTACCGAGCAAATCAATTAGTTCAAATCTTAAAAGTTTAGAGGTTTTAACTTTTAGCTGGCCATCATGACAGGGATTGGGATAGATTAAAAATTCCTCATTTTTATCAGATTTGTTAATTAACCCAATGCCTGTATTAGTTGACTTGAGCAGATACGCTTGACCGTGATCGCCGACAGCTACAACTTTATTGCCATTACCAGTAACATAATTTAGCCCATGCTGACTGATTACTTGATAATTTTCACCATACTGAACAAAACCGCCGATTATTGGAAAATCATATGAATTATCACGAAGTTTAATGCAGCCGACGGATATTGGCGCATCGTCATAATTATAAATTGATTTGAAATAATTTGTAATTGAATCATTAATACCGGAGTTGGCGTATTGTTTAATAAACTGCCAAGTATCACCATTATCTTTTGACTCATATAAGAAAAAACTATAACCACCATAATGTTGGCCAACCAAATAACCGTGAGTACCGGAAAAACTGATATCTGAAATATAAACTACTTGATCTTGGTTTATAGCGGAAACGTCAGATGGCTCCCAACTTCCTCCAAAATCATCAGACACAAAAACCTCTTGCCACATATTATACCTATCCATCTGCATACTAATCATTCTTCCGCCAGAAGCACTTCTGGTTCTCCATTTAGTGTTATACTGATATTTTCCGCTACCTGTATAAGGAAGATAAAAAGAAGAAGAATTGGTATTATAAGAATGTATTTTTACGTCATAGCTCCACCCCCTGTCAGCAATAAATACTCTAAATGGATTGTTTCCAAAAGACTCAACCGTCCCTTCTAGTCCTGAAACGCTCCACAACGCTCTTCGGGCAGTATCCTGGAGATTATCAATTTGTTGTGTATAAATCCAGCGGACTTCATTAATGGCGTCTAGACCAGAACCTAGATTAGAGTCTAAAAAAATTTTATCTCCTTCCAGGCAAGAAGAAAATATATTTCCAATCTGCCTATTATTTCCGTCTATTCCCGGTTGGAAATCAAGAATTATCCAATGAGCGCCATTGTCTTTAGTAACCGCACCAAATTTATTTCCAAAAACGTAAATATCCCCGTTTTTATCGACTGCGGCAGTATTTAAATTTACGTCGGTTGGCAGATTAAGATTAGTCCATTCATTTTCCTGAGAAAATGAAAAAAATGTCATAAGACAAATAAACAAGGTAAAAAATAGTTTTTTCATGATTCTGTATTTTTATGGTTAATATTAAATTTTTAAAGGACAAAATAACTTATACAACAATGTATCTTACAATAATTGTTTATTTTAGTCAATTAACAAATATATCACACAATCTCGTTTGGTTATCTAAAAAAAGCGACCAATAAACGGCCGCTCTTCTTTTTTTTCTTAATTAATTTTTATCTTACCCCAATAGCCTGCCGAACTTTTTCCATCTTAGCGCTCGCTAATTTTTCCACCCTCTTCCGACCAGCTTCTAATATTTTTATAACTTTATCATCACTTATCTTATTATACTTAGCCTGAAAATCAGTTAAAAATTTAACCACGACATCGGCTAAATCTTTTTTAAAGTCGCCATAACCTTTACCGCGATAATCTTTAACCAAGCGGGGAATTTCGCGTGTTCCTAATTGGGCATAGATAGTCAACAAATTAGAAAGTGCCGGTTTATCTTCTAAATCATATTCAATGTCAGTTCCAGAATCAGTTACCGCGCGCATAATTTTTTTACGAGCAACTTCAATATCATCCAATAGACCAATACAATTATTTTGATTGCTGTCGCTCTTGCTCATTTTTTTGCTTGAATCTAACAAAGACATAATCCGAGCACCTTCTTGCTTGACAACGGCTTGCGGAATCAGAAAAGTCTCTCCAAATTCATTATTAAAACGTTTAGCAATATCGCGGGCCAATTCCACGTGTTGTTTTTGGTCTTCACCGACTGGCACAAGCTCGGTATCATACAATAAAATATCAGCCGCCATCAAAACTGGATAATCATACAAACCGACAGAAGCCGATTCTTGATTATCGCCCGTCTTATCTTTAAACTGGGTCATCTTATTCAAATCCGCCATGCGCGCGCCATAACAATTTAAGACCCAGGCTAATTCGGTATGAGCGCTAACCGTTGATTGTTGAAAAATAATTGATTTAGCCGGATCGATTCCAGCGGCTAAATAAATTTTTACAACTTCAATAATATGCCGGCGCAACTCTTCCGGGTCCTGTTTAACAGTAATGGCGTGATAATCAACTATTGAAAAAATACAATTATATTTTTCTTGCATGTTCACCCATTGCGAAATAGCACCAATATAATTACCAATGTTTAAGTTGCCACTCGGTTGAATCCCCGAAAAAATTGTCTTTTTAATTTCCATATAGTTATCATTATATTTTTATTTTACGGGAAAAATCCCGTAAAAGCAACAAACATAATAAAAAACCTCAGTACACTTACCGAGGCGCTTGTTTTTGATTTTTTAAAAAAGAACAAAAAAGAAAAAGGAGAAAAGAGGCTGTTTCGCAACCGAGGTTGCTATGGATTTGAACCATGTATAGCCAAAGCCGTTAACTATCCGATGGCTAAGTCGGCTAATATCGCACGAATATTTACTCGTAATTACTGGCTGTCTTTAAGCATATTCTCACCTTTTCTAAAACACTAATCGTGCGTAGTGGCGTCTCTTGGGGAGACTCTTTTCTTCATCTTAGTCCTTAAAAATATTTTGTCAAATTTTATTCTGTTTTTACAGTAAATTAGGCTCTAAAATCCTGCTTGAAATATCCATATTTTATGTTAAGATAGGAGCAGGTTTAGACATAGGCCTATTTTTATGTTTGCGGGCTGCAGTATAATGGCAGTACGCGTGCATGGGGTGCATGTAGCCCCGGTCCGATTCCGAGCAGCCCAACCAATTATTCTAGAGCAAGATTGGGCTTGTAGCTCAGCTGGTAGAGCGCTGCATTCGCATTGCAGAGGTAAGGGGTTCGAGTCCCCTCAAGTCCACTAATTTTATTTATGATTGATTTTAAGAAAAAAATGGAAGAAATTGAAAAACAGGAGGCTAAAGAGGTCAGACAAGAAGATATTATTAGGCTTGTTGATTCTGCTGAAAATAAAAAAAGAAAAAAAGTTAGCACCTATATAATTGCCATTGTTGTTATTGGTTTAATTTTTTCTGGACGAGTAATCATGTCTAGCCAAAATGGTAGTGGTTGGTTATCAGAAAATGGATTATTTAATAAAATAATACATTTAGTCCCTAGTGCTGATAAACAATTAAAAGGCGAAGAAAATGATAGAATAAACATCCTCCTCTTAGGTATGGGGGGCGCGGGACATGATGGCGCTTATCTTTCTGATACAATAATTTTGGCCAGCCTTAAGCCTTCAACCAAACAAGTGTCCTTAATTTCCATTCCGCGCGATTTACAAGTTCCTCTGGCAGAAGCTGGTTATCGAAAAATAAATAATATCAATGCTTTTGCCGAGGCTAATGAGCAAGGTAGCGGTGGTCAAACAACTGTTGATGCTTTGAGTAAATTGTTTAACATTAATATTGATTATTATGTCCGAGTTGACTTTGCTGGTTTTATAAATGTTATTGACGAGCTTGGTGGCGTCAAGGTAAATGTTGAAAATAATCTTGATGACTACGCTTATCCAATTCTAGGCGAAGAAGATAACCCTGATTACTATGCCCGTTATCAACATTTACATATTGAAAAGGGGCTTCAAAATATGGATGGTTCGCTCGCTCTTAAATATGCTCGCAGTCGACATGGTGTCGGCGGCGAAGGTTCCGACTTCGCTCGTGCCAAAAGACAGCAATTAATTTTAGAAGCTGTTAAAGAAAAGATTTTATCAAAACAAACTTTGTTAAATCCGGTAACTATTGGAAAATTAATTAGTCAATTTAGCCAACATGTCAGTACTAATTTCAGTGTTTGGGAATTATTAAGAGCCTGGGATTTATTTAAAGATGTTGATCGTACTCAAATAATAAATAAAGTTTTAAGCGATGCGCCAGATGGTCTATTAATTTCAACTATTAGCAGTGAGGGGGCTTATATTTTAGTACCAGTGTCCGGAAATTTTTCTAAAATTAATTCCCTGATACAAAATATTTTTAACAACAACCCAATTCAAACACCAGTAGAAGAAATTAAAAAAATTACTGAAGAGGCCAGTATTACCGTAAAAAATGGAACTTGGATTAGTGGTTTAGCCGGAGAAACAGCCGCTACCTTACAAACCCTGGGCTTAACAATTATAGAAACCGGTAATGCTCCGGAAAGAGGTTATGTTCAAACTTTAGTTTTTGATTTTACTTACGGCAAAAAAAATGAAGCTCTAGAAACAATTAAAAAAGCCACCGGGGCCGAGCAAGAATTTGAATCATCTTCTTGGATTAAAGAATATCAAAGCCAGGCGAATATCGCCGACTTCCTGTTGGTTCTCGGAACTGACGCTAATACAACAAACTAATATGGAAGCCAAAAAAATATTACCGTTAGTCGCTATCTGCGGACGCACTAACGTCGGAAAATCTACTCTTTTTAATTGTTTGACTGAAAAGAATCAAGCACTAGTTTCAGATATCGCTGGCACGACCCGTGATAGTAATTTAGGAACTGTTGAATGGTCAAACAGCGCCTTTGATATTATAGATACTGCCGGTTTAATTGATTGGAAATATCTCACTGCTAAAAAATTAAATGGTGTGAGTATTGATGAGCAAACTCAAAAACAAGCTAAAAAATATTTAGATAAAGCTGACTTAATTTTATTTGTAGTTGATTCTAAAGTCGGCATCTTGCCAGAAGATAAAGAATTAGCGACAGTCTTGAAAAAAACCGCCAAATATAGAAGTAAGTTAATGCTAATCGCCAACAAGGTGGATAATTTTAAAAATGCTTCCGAGGCCGCCCAATTTAATAAGCTCAATTTAGGAGAGCCGTTTACCGTTTCGGCAGCGAGTGGCATGGGCACTGGCGATTTACTGGACAAAATAATTGAACGGATAGATAAAGGGCGTAAATTTAAGAAAACCGAAGAATCTGATGAAGAAAATAAAATTAATGTTTGCATTATCGGCAAGCCAAACGTCGGAAAATCTTCTTTATTAAATTCTATTTTAGGATATGAGCGCGTAATTGTTAGCCCCCTCGCTCATACCACCAGAGAACCGCAACACACTAATATTTCCTATGCCGGGCACGAAATAAAATTAGTAGACACGGCAGGTATTTCTAAACAGGGAACCAAAACTAAGGGTTTAGAAAAACCGGGAATCTTAAAATCTTTAAAATCTCTAGAAAAAGCGGAAATTGCCATGTTAGTTTTAGATATCAGCGAACCGCTTACTCATCAAGACTCTAAACTGATTCAAGAAATAGTTGATCGTCATAAAAGTTTAATTTTTATTGCCAATAAATGGGATTTGATACCTGAAAGAAATACTAAGAAGTGGACCGAAATCTTATATGATAAGATGCCCTTTGCTACTTGGGCACCAGTACAATTTATTTCTGCTAAAACCGGTGAGAAAGTTAATAAAATTTTAGATTTAATTATTAATATCAACGCGCAGAGAAGACTGGAGTTAAGTGATTCACAAACTGAAAAATTCTTAAAATACGTTGTGAAAATTCACAAACCAGCTAAAGGCAAGGGCTTAAAGGCGCCTCATATTTATGAATTTCGCCAGAAAAAAAGTAACCCACCCGCTTTTATTTTGAGAATTGGCCCTAATGATGATTTACATTTTTCTTATGTCCGTTTTGTCGAAAATCGTTTACGCGAAAAATATGGTCTCATCGGAACACCAATAAAAATTACCGTTACCAAAAATCGGAAATCACATACTACTTATCAAGAACCAAAACATAAACAAGAGCAAGGGCACGAACAAGAATCAAGTGATAATAACGAAGACTAATTTTATGAAAATCATTATTGGTTTAGGTAATCCGGGGAATCAATATGAACGTACGCGCCATAATGCGGGCTGGATTTTTCTAGATAATTTAATCGGGGCAGATAATTGGTTGACCAATAAAAAATTTAATGCCCTTATTAAAGAAGTTAACGGCCTAATTTTTGTTAAACCGCTCACTTTTATGAATGAGTCCGGACAAAGCGTCCAAAAAATATTAAATTATTATGGCTTGCGCAGTAAGAACTTAGGAATTTTTTCCAAAAAGGATGAGGATTTAAATGATTGCCTCACCGTTATTCAAGATGATTTAGATTTGAATATCGGAGTTTGTAAAATCGCGACTGACTCCGGCAGTGCCGGGCACAGGGGAATTGCTTCAATTATTAAATATTTGAAAACCCAAAAATTCAAACGTCTGCGCCTAGGAATTAAAAACGATTTACTACGTACCCATATTCCGGCGGAAAAATTTGTCCTCCAACCTTTTGGTAAAGATGAATTAGAATCTATAAAAAATACGGCCAGCAATTACCGGGTCTCTGATTTATAATTTTGTTAAGTTTTCTTAAGTATTATTTAAGCTCGCTATTTTAGCGAGATTTTATTTTATTTATCATATAATAAACGATGTTAAATCTCTTTTATGATAAATAACGAGCTGGCGCTTCTGAGTCTAGCCTTGTGTCCCTATCTTGGCCCCCAAAAAATTACTCGCCTAGAGAAAGCTTTTCCGTGTTTGGGTGAAGTATTTTTAGCTAGCTCGCAAAAACTAATAAAAATTGGCTTTCCTTTGGAACTAAGTCTTAACTTTATAAGTTGGCGACAAAAATTTTCTCTAACTGAGGTTTTACAAATTTTAAACCAAGAAAAAATAGCCTATCTCTCCTGGCACGACGACCGCTATCCTTTATCTTTAAAAGAAATCCACTCGCCACCGCCAATCCTTTTTTATCAAGGAAATATTTCTCTACTAAACAAACCCTATCGCTTAGCGATTGTAGGGTCGCGTAAAAATACCCCCTACTCCGAAAGAGTCGCTAAAGAATTTTTACCAGAACTAACAAAATATGAAATAGTAATTATCAGCGGTCTAGCTTTTGGGGTTGATAGTCTTGCTCATCAGCAAACTTTAATAAACTCTGGATTAACAATTGCGATTTTGGGGTCAGGTCTAAAAAAAGACCATATTTATCCAGCTGTTAATCGCCACTTAGCCCAAGAAATTGTTGCTAACCAAGGCTTGCTCCTTTCGGAATTTCCGCCGGACTATCCCGCTAAAAAAGAAAATTTTCCGCGCCGCAATCGTCTAATTTCCGGCTTAGCCTCAGCGGTCTTAGTTATTGAAGCGGCTGAGAAATCAGGCTCTTTAATTACGGCTCATTTGGCACTAGAACAAAACCGCGATGTCCTGGCAATCCCCGGTAATATTTTTTTGAATTCAAGTGTCGGAACCAATCAATTGATTAAAGAAGGCGCTACTCCAATATTAAAAGCAGCTGATATTTTAGAAATTTTAAAGATTGAGCCGGCTAACGAAAATAAAACCAATAAATTACTCCAACCAAATAACTATCAACCAGAAGATTCTTTAGAAGCCATCATCTATGAAGCAATTTTAGAGGCGGAAATAATTGGCGGCTCCTTGAGTTTAGATGAAATGATAAAAAAAACTAAACTTGACACCGCCACGATAAATAGTAAACTAAGTATATTGGAGATTAAAAAAGTGATAATAAACCGTAACGGCTATTTTAATCTACGCTTCTAATTTTACTAAGATTATCACAACTATGGATTTAATAATTGTTGAGTCACCAACTAAAGCCAAGACGATCAGTAAGTTTTTAAATGGTAAATATCGAGTAGAATCTTCATTTGGTCATATTCGTGACTTACCGAGTAGCGAACTAGGCGTAGATTTAGAAAATGAATTTACCCCTAAATACGTCATTCCTGCCAAGGCTAAAAAAACTGTTACCGCTCTAAAATCAGCCGCCACTAAAGCGAATGAGGTTATTTTGGCCTCTGATGAAGACCGCGAAGGAGAAGCTATCGCTTGGCACTTGGCCCAAGCTTTAAAATTAGATGACCATAAGGCTAAAAGAATCGTTTTTCATGAAATCACTAAGGAGGCAATTGAAGAAGCTTTAAAACACCCACGCCAAATAGATTTAAATATGGTGGACGCTCAACAAGCGCGTCGCATTCTTGATCGTTTAGTCGGTTATAAGCTTTCGCCTTTCTTGTGGAAAAAAGTAGCCAAGGGTTTATCAGCCGGTCGAGTACAAAGCGTAGCTACTAGAATAATAATTGAAAGAGAAAAAGAAATAAACGCTTTTCAAAAAGAAGATTATTGGACTATTAGTGCCGATTTAAACAAAGCTGGTCGTGATAATTTTCAGGCTGATTTATTCAAGATAAACGGCAAATCTTTTGATAAGCTCGCAATTAAAGAAGCTGATGCTGAAAAAATAAAGACAACCTTAGAAGCTTCTTCCTATATTATAAGTAAGGTTGAAAAAAAGAAGGTCAGCAAATCTCCATCAGCCCCTTTTACTACCTCCACCTTGCAACAAGCGGCTAATAGGCACCTAGGTTATAGCGCCAAACAAACTATGACCGTCGCTCAAAAATTATACGAAAAAGGATTTATCACCTATATGCGTACTGACTCTCTGAATTTGTCCCCTAAATTTATAGATGAAGCTAAAGATTGGATTATTAATAATCTCGGAAAAGAATATTATTCTGGTGGTCGTAGTTTCAAAAACAAAAGTAAAAACGCGCAAGAGGCTCATGAAGCTATCAGACCGACCGAAGCCACTGTCACTCCAGAAGACTTAAAGCCTAAATTAGAAAATACGGAAGAAAAGCTATACCGCTTGATTTGGCAAAGATCGGTTGCCAGCCAAATGGCCGCCGCTAGCCTGGACGCAACTATTATTGATACCGAAGCAAAATCAGAACCAGAAAATTATATTTTACGGGCCAATGGACAAACAATTTCTTTCCCGGGATACTTAAAAATTTGGCCAGAAAAAACTAAGGAACAGTTATTACCTTTGCTAAATGAGGGTGAATTACTTAATCTAGAAAAAATAATTTCCGAGGCTCACAGTACTAATCCCCCAGCACGCTATTCTGATGCCGGTCTGGTCAAAGAAATGGAAAAACATGGCATCGGACGACCATCAACCTATGCTCCGACCATTGCCACAATCATCACCAGAAACTACGTCGAAAGAGATGAGGGGAAACGCTTAAAGCCAACCGAAATTGCTTTCGTCGTTACTGACCTCTTAATTGCTCATTTTCCCAAAATCGTTGATTATAAATTTACCGCTCAGATGGAAGATAATCTTGATGAAATTGCCAATGGTCAAAAAAAATGGCAACCGGTTATTGGCGAGTTTTATGATGAGTTTAGTAAAAATTTAGAAAATAAATATCAAGAAATTAATAAAAGCGACATTATGCCAGAAGAACAATCAGAAGAAATTTGTGATAAATGCGGTGCCAAAATGCTTATTAAAACCGGACGTTATGGGAAATTTTTAGCTTGTAGCGCTTTTCCGGAATGCCGCAATATAAAAAAAATGAGCGGCGGGGCTGATGATAAGCCAGTAGATCCAAAAATCTTAGAACTAGAAAAAAAGTATGCCGGTGAAGTCTGTGATAAATGCGGAGCGGCCATGAAAGTGCGAACCGGTAAATATGGCCCCTTCTTAGCCTGTTCAGCTTATCCTAAATGTAAAAATATTAAAAACATTGGTTCCGGCTCCGGAAAAGAAGTAGAATGTCCAATTTGTCATGAAGGAAAAATTGTTAAAAAATTTAGTCGCCGTGGCGCCTTCTACGCCTGTAGTAATTATCCTAAATGTAAAAATGCTTACCAGGGAGAACCTAATGGCAAGGATTGCCCAAAATGTGGCGCCTTAATGATTCTCAACAAAGACGATAAAGCAAAATGTAGCAATAAGGACTGCAAAAAGAAAGAACCCGTTTCTAAATAATCAGCTAAATAAAAAAGACCGCTTAATTAAGCGGTCTTTTTTAAGCAAAAATATTATTTTTTTCTACTAGTGCGAGAACTGGTTTTTTCTTCCGCACCGGACTTACCTTTCTTCTTCGCGAATTCAATCGCTTGTTTGGCGATTTCTGTTAAAACCATCAAATAAGCAGAACCACTTTTCAATTTATTATTAATCACGGAAATAACTTCTTCCGCCTTAGTTACTCCACTTTCGACCCGCTTAATCAAGTTATGAATTTTCTGAGCGCTAGAAATGAAATAATAAAGAGACCAACATAGAAAAAATGTTAAAGCTAAAATGCAAATTGTTAATATCAAATGCAAAATATCTAATGAACTTGTAAACATATAGCTATTTTAAATAATTAAAAATCTCTTAATTTCGCTTCAAATTTAGCAATTATCTGATTTACCAATTCAGTTTGTAAGGCATCTGTTTCCGCGGAAGTAAGTGTTTTATCTAACGCTTGGTAATTAATATGAAAAGCTAAACTTTTCTCATTAGCCGCTAATTTATCTCCCGTATAAACATCAAACAATTCAACTGATTTGATAAGAGGACTAAAATCAGAAATTTCTTTCTTAATATCATTATACAATATTTCTTCAGAAACAACAAAGGCCAAATCGCGTACCATGTCTGGATATTTAGCAGTTTCTTGAAAACGAAAAGACGGTAAGCTGGAAATAACTCGATTAAGCGCTTCCAAACTTATTTCCGCAAATCCAGTTTTCATTTTTAGGTTAACATTTTTTTCCGCCTTAGCATTTAAAATTCCGATAAATCCAAGATCCTGACCAAAAATGGAAACTTTAGCGGATTGACTAGTTTCCGCCCAACCGGGGAAATTTTCTAATTGCGAAAAAATTATTTCATTATTTTGCGGAACAAGCTCATGTAAAAACCCAACGACTAAACTCTTAAGCTCAGCCAAAATATCTTTATTATTTCCGGCTAGCACCAAACCAATGCGCTTTTCTTGATAAGGAATTTTATCTTCGCTCTCATTGTCTTTTTTAAAATCACCAAGAGCATTAAAAAAGACGCTACCAAACTCAAAGAATCCTAAAGACTCATAACGAAATTGATTATTCCGAATATTGTAAGCTAAGCCAGGAACCAGGGACTGTCTAAGCATACTGTGCACCTCAGAAAGGGGATTGGCTAGTTTAAGATGATTAAAAAAATCAATATTTAATTTTTTAAGATTATCTTCACCAACAAAAGAATAGTTGTACACTTCACTAAGAGCAAATTTTAAATATAAGATGTCTTTAATTTTTCTTTCCAATATCCGCTCTTGATTTATTTCGGGAATGGAAATTCTTTCTGTTGGCAAGATAGAATTAACATTATCATACCCATAAATGCGCAATACTTCTTCAACCAAATCTTCACGACCACGAATATCTTTAGTCGCGCGCCAAGAGGGAACGATAATACTTAGAGAATCTTTATGTTTAGTGAGCTGAAATCCTAATTTACCTAAAATATTAATCACTTGGTCTTTAGGTAATTCTTGACCAATTTTAGAAAATAGCCAAGAAAATTCCAAATCAATTTTGTTGGCAGTTTTGACTCTACCGCCTAAATCAAACAAGTTACTGGTTATTTTCATCTCTGGGCACATTTCTTTTAAAAGTCCTAAAAACCGTTTAAGGGCATCTTCAGCTAAATTTGGATCAAGCGATTTTTCAAAACGAACCGAAGCTTCCGTTCTTAAGCCTAGTCGTTGTGCGGTTTTTCTAATAGCCGCAGCTTGAAAATTTGCTGACTCTAAAATAATAGCTGTCGTTTCCTCAGTAACTTCACTATTTTTCCCTCCCATAACTCCAGCAATAGCAATTGGTTGTCCGCCATCAGAAATAACTAAATCATCAGCACTAAGCAGTCTTTCTTTTCCGTCCAAGGTCTCAAATGATTCTGGCTTATTATTGACCTTAACCACAATTTTCTTAATACCATTAGCATTAAAGGCATGAAGAGGTTGACCGCACTCAAACATAACATAATTGGTTAAATCAACAATATTATTTACCGGTCTTTGATTTATGGCAACCAATCTTTCTTTAAGCCAAGCCGGAGATTCAGTAACTGTAATATTTTCTACTCTAAGCGCCATATACCGTGGGCAAAGATCAGAATTATCCACCGTAACCCTTAATTTACTATCCTTAACTTCCGGAATTGATAATTCAGCCCCAATAACTTTATCATATGTCTTAAGATGTGAGTCAAAAATAACAGCTAGTTCACGCGCTAGCCCATAATGATTCAGGAGATCGGGTCGATTTGATAATGATTTATTATCAACCTCAAAAATAATATCATCAAATTTAAGATATTTTGAAAAAGACTCGCCAATTTTAGCATTTTTCCCTAAGACCATTATTCCTTCATGATTTTTTCCTAGACCCAATTCATCTTCAGCACAAATCATTCCTTCTGACTTCTCACCCCTAATCTCACTCGTTTTTATTTCTAAACCATTAGGTAATAAAGCACCGTTTAAAGCAACTGGCACCATTTGTCCCACCTCAACATTAGGGGCGCCACAAACAATATTAAGTTTCTGGTCACCAACGTTAACCACCGTCAATCGTAACCTATCAGCATTAGGATGTTTTTTAACTTCCAACACCTTGCCAATTACTACTTGATTAAACTTAGTCGCCTGGCTAACTAAACCCTCAACTTCAACAGTATGAGCAGTTAGCTCTTCCGCAATTTCTGCAGGTGAAATTTTAGCCGGCAGTTTAACAAACTCTTTTAACCAATTATAAGAAATATACATATATTTAGAATTGTTCAAGAAACTTTAAATCACCACTATTAAATAAACGGACATCAGTAACACTATATTTTAACATGGCTAATCTAGTTAGTCCGAAACCAAAGGCTAATCCAGAATACTTTTCTGGGTCTATCCCGCCGGCGCGCAAAACTTCCGGGTGAACTAAGCCACCGCCAACAATTTCTAACCAACCAGTATTTTTACAAACTCGGCAACCTTTACCTTCACATAAAAAACAAGTATATTCACCATTATTCCCCGGTTCTACAAAAGGATAAAACTTCGGTCGCATTCGTAATTTAGTTTTTGGCCCAAATAATTTTTTACCAACTAATTCTAATAAACTTTTAAGATTAGCAAAATTAATATTTTCGCCGACAATTAAACCTTCGAATTGATAAAAAGTGTGTTCATGGCGAGCGTCAGTTGCTTCATTACGGAAACATCTTCCCGGGACAACCACCTTTAAGGGCGCACCCAATTTTTTCATCGCCCTAATTTGCACTGGGGAAGTATGTGTTCTCATTACTAAATCCAAAGCACCGTCTTTATTTTTAGAATCAACATAAAAAGTATCTTGCATATCGCGTGCTGGATGAAGAAGCGGCATATTTAAAGCTGTAAAATTAAAATAATCACTTTCTAATTCTGGGCCATCAAAAATGGTAAAGCCCAGAGAAGAAAAAATATCTTCCATTTCGCGCTGGATAATAGTAATTGGATTAAGATGGCCATGCGGTGGTTCAATTCCAGGAACAGTAATATCAATCAAAGAGTTTTTAGCGCTTAGACGATTAACTCTATCTCTAACCTCGTTAAAATTTGTTTCTAATTCTTGCTTAATATTATTGGCCAATCCGCCCAATTCTTTTTTAAGCTCCAAACTCAAATCTTTAAGTTCATGCATTAAAGAACTAAACTCTCCTTTACGAGAAAGATATTTTAACTCTAATTCTCGCAAACCATTAGCATCATTAACCGCTTTTAATTTTTCTAAAAATTCTGCGCGAACTTTTTGAAATTTATTTTTCATATTATTGACGATTGTGATTATAACTGATTAGGAAAAGTTCCAAAATAGAAAATCCTAAAATAAGTAATAAAAGATTAAGCCAATTAAACAAATGATTAGCTCTTAAAAAAAGCGCTGCTGTTAAAAATAAAGCGAATAAAAATGATTGACGAAAAGCAACCTTAACCAAATTAAAGGCTAGTTCTTTTTTTAAAGCGACAAATCTTATTAAAAATCCCACTAAGGCCGCCACCCCACTAAGAGCAATGAAAAGAGAAAAGTAAAAAAGAATAAAACCGACCCAATTAGTAGCTATGGGGTCTATCAGGTTAGCGACAAATAAAAATATCCCCCAACAAATAGCGGTTAAAACCGACATTACCAATAAATAATTTTTTAAAGTCATAGCTGTGTTAGTGCTTTAGTTATTTTTTCCAAATCTTGTTGATAAGAAACTATTTTTCCTTTTTCAAGCGCCACGATTTTTTCCGGGGCACGGCTAACAAATTCTTCATTAGCTAATTTTTTAGTTTGCGCTTCCAATAATTTTTCCAGAATTGCCTTTTCTTTAAGCAGACGCGCAGTTTCTTTGTCTTTATCAATGGCGCCCAGAAGGTAGATTTCGGTTTTTCCAGAAATAGCTAAAATGGCGCCGGTAATTTTCTCACCAGCTGCTTTAAGTTCTAAAGACTCCAAACCAGTTTTTAAATTTTTAATGAGGGCCTCATTTTCTTGAATAATAACCTCAAATCCATGTCCATAAATAAGTGCCGGTAATTTTCTCGCCGGTTCAACTTTATTTTCACTACGGGCATTTCTGATAGCCACAACTATTTCTTGTAAGACCTGAAAATTATTATCAATCGTCTCACTTATCTCCTTATCAAAACCGGATACGGTCGGCCATTTGGCTACCATGAGTAAACTATCGTTAAAACTAGACCAAATTCTTTCACTAACAAAAGGAATAAAGGGATGCCAGAGAATCAAAATATTTTTTAAAATATAAAGTAAAATTTGTGACTTTCCTTTTTCAATCTTAGCAATTTCTAAATACCAATCAGCCAACTTATTCCAAGTAAAGTCATTTAATTCATCGGCCGCTAACGAAAAATTCATATCTTCAATATTTTTATCAACTGCGCTAATAGTCTTTTGCAAGGAATTTAAAATCCATTTATCGGCCAAGGTTTTGGCCTCCGGTTTAATATTTGCGTTCTGAGGATTAACATCATCGGCTGCAACCGAAGATAGAATAAAACGAGAAATATTCCAAAGCTTATTAACAAAATTGCGCTTCGCCTCTATCCGATCCTCGCTAAATTTGGCATCATTACCCGGAGTAAAGCCCATAAGTAAAGACAGGCGGACGGCATCAGCGCCAAACTTTTCTATCATTTCAATCGGGTCAATCCCATTTCCTTTTGATTTAGACATCTTCTTACCATCCTTATCCAAAATCATGCCATGAAGATAAACCTTGGAAAAGGGAATTTCATTAAGCGCAAAAAGTGACATCATAATCATGCGTGAAACCCAAAGTGTAATAATTTCGTAACCAGTTTCTAAAACTTGAGTGGGATGAAATTTAGCCAAATCACCAATTTTCTGACCATCACGATAATTGTTGGGCCAACCTAAAGTAGAAAAAGTCCACATGCCCGACGAAAACCAAGTATCTAATGTATCGGTATCTTGTCGCCAACCATCGCCGACTGGCGCTTCTAATCCACAATAAATTTCGGAGTCACGATACCAAACAGGAATCTGATGTCCAAACCAAATTTGGCGAGAAATGCACCAATCATGCAAATTCTCCATCCAATCAAGATAGCGTTTTTTAAATCTAACCGGCACAAAAGTAATTTCTTCTTGTAGCGCAACTTCTAGCGCTCTTTCCTTTAGGGATTTATTGCCTAGGCGAGCAATTTTTTTATCAACCCCAATAAACCATTGTTCTGATGGCAATGGTTCAATTATGGTGTCACAACGATAACAAAGAGCGACGTTATGAATGTAGTCCTCATCAATATGATCAATTAAACCCAGCTTTTCCATATCAGCTACAATTGCTTCCCGAGCTTCCGCAGTAGTCATTCCAGCATACTTACCACAATTTTCCATCAGGCGACCATCTTCATTAATTATTTTTTTGCTCGGTAAGTTATGACGAACAGCAATCTCATTATCAACAAAGCTATGAGCGGGAGTAACCTTAATAGCTCCGGAACCAAATTCCATTTCTACCGCCTTATCAGCCACCACTTTAACTGTAAAATTTCCTAAAACCCCAGGGATTTCTAATTCTTGACCAATATATTGTTGGTACCTGACATCGTCAGGGTGAACCGCTACCGCCGTATCTCCTAGTTTAGTTTCTGGACGTGAAGTCGCTAATACGAAAGGGCCGTATTTTAGCCAATATAACTTAGACTGTTCTTGTTTGTATTCAACTTCATCATCAGCTAAAGTAGAGTGACATCTAGGGCACCAGTTAACCAAGCGTTCGCCACGATAAATAACGCCGGCATCATACATGTCTTTAAACATGATTTTTACCGCCTGTTGACGCTCCTTATCCAACGTAAAAGCTAAGCGCGACCAATCTAAAGAAGCGCCCATACTTCTGGTTTGCGCTAATATCTCCCCCTGGGTTTTCTTCAAAAATAACCAAACCTCCTCTAAAAGTTTTTCGCGACCTAAATCATGCCGGGTTTTACCAGTTTCTTTTAAAATCTTTTTTTCAACCGCATTTTGAGTGGCAATCGCCGCATGATCCGTTCCTGGAAGCCATAAAGCACAAAATCCCTTTAAACGCTTATATCTGATTAGGAGGTCTTCTATGGCTAACATGGCTGAATGTCCGAGATGTAGTTTTGCGGTAATATTAGGTGGGGGTAGAATTATAGTGTAGCTTTGAGCGTCACTTGCCAAATCTAAATTATCCGGGTTAAAATACCCGGATTTTTCCCATTTTTCATAGATTTTTCCCTCATTTTCCGTGGGGTTATAAACCTTGTCTAGTTCGTCTTTCATAATTTAAAATTAACAAAAAAATCGGCTTAAGTCAAACAAAAATAAGCTTGACTGACGCCTATAATAATTATATATTAATTAGTCGGCCCTGATAAGAGCCTTTTTAAACTTACATGTTAACCCTAGAGCAACAAATCTTTAAACAAGTAGAAAAAGCCAATAATATTTTGCTGTCTTTTTCGGCGGACTGGGATGGGGACGCAGTAGCGGCCGCCAGTTCTTTTTTCAGGTATTTAAAAAAACTTGGCAAAAACGTAGATATCGCCGGGGCTAAACCTATTCGAGATGTAAAGCAATTATCCTTCCTACCTGGATTTTCAGAAATTAAAAATAACCTGGATCACTTACGACGCTTTATTGTTTCTCTTGATATTAGCAAAACCAAGGTCAGCCAAATTAAATATTTAGTAGACAACAATCAACTCAACTTTATTGTCTCTCCAGAGAATGGTTGGTTTGAAGCTAAAGATGTTAGTTCTAAGGTGGGGGAATTTAAATATGATTTAATTTTTGTGTTTGGGGCAAATGATTTAGAGTCCCTTGGAACTCTTTATGACCAAAATGTAGAATTTTTTTATAAAACCCCAATCATTAATATTTCTCAGCAAGCGGCTAATGAAGAATTTGGCCAAATAAATCTTATCAATCTTAATTGTGTCGCTGTCTCCGAACTAGTTTTTGGTCTTATTCAATCGGAAACAAAAAGTCTAATAGACGAAGATATAGCTACCGGAATATTGGCGGGTATTATTATTAAAACGCGTAATTTTAAAACTGGAAATCTAACCCCCCAAACTCTAATGATTACTTCAGAATTAATAAGCGCGGGCGCCAGAAGAGAAGAAATTATTAATCGTCTATATCATTCCCATAAAGTTTCTGATTTAAAGCTTTGGGGAAAGGTCCTTAATAATCTTAAGTTGGAAAGTAACGGTGAACTCGCTTGGTCTTGGCTCACTAAAGATGATACTAATAATTTGCGTGCCGATGGTGAGGCTTTACGGGATATGGTTGATGAATTAATGTCTAATCTGCCAAACACTAAAATTTTTATGATTCTGACAGAAAAAGATTCGACAACTACCGAAATTTTTGCCTTTTCTTTAAAAAATATAAATGTGTTAGATGTGTTTAGAGAAGATTCGCCTACCGGAACTGTAAAAAGTGCTTTTTTAGAAACTAAGAAAAATTTAAAAACAGCAATTCTGGAAAAAGTAGAAGAAGTCAGCAAAAAACTTGATAAATTAAAATGATAATGATATAAATTAAACGAACTCTGTTTTTATGCGCCGATTGCGCCTATAGCTCAGGTGGTTAGAGCACCGCTCTTATAAAGCGGGGGTCGATGGTTCAAGTCCATCTAGGCGCACCGAAAAAAGGGCTTGTAGCTCAGTTGGTTAGAGCGCTACGTTGACATCGTAGAGGTCTGCAGTTCGAGTCTGCACAGGCCCACTAAATAAAGCCACCAAATTTATGGTGGTTTTTTTTAATTCTTTTTTTATTTACATTTTCTTAAAAAATTGGTAAATTATAAGATAGAATAAATAAAAATATGCTTTTCAATAAAAATAAAAAACAACAATTAATTCACGAGGAAGAATCATCTATCAATGAATGGTTAGAAAATGAAGGCGAAGAGTCGGAGGGGCAATTAGCGGTTGATGTTTTCCATGATGAGACGCGAATTATTATAAAATCCACAATCGCCGGTGCGCGCCCCGAAAACTTAAAAATATCTTTACATAACGATTTATTAATGATTAAAGGACGTCGTGATGTTGGTGAAGAAATTTCCGAAGAAAATTTTCTGTTTCGCGAATGTTATTGGGGGCCATTTTCACGTTCTATTATTCTACCAGCCGCCGTTGATAATAAACGCGTGGAAGCTGAGATAGAAAATGGTGTTTTAACAATAATCTTGTACAAATCGGATCCTAATAAAATTGAAGTAAAAATGAAGGATTAGCTTATTAATATGACGAAGTCAAAAAAAACTGCTTTTATTGCCGCAGCGCTAGCTTTATTTTTATTGCTGGCTATTTTTTTTATTACCTATCTTAATTGGACTAATGCTAATAAAGAAAGGTTACCAAAAAATACCATGATTGGTGGAATTGATTTTGGCGAACAAACTAAAGAGGAGGTTAATAAAACCTTAGAAGCCAACGAGGAGACTGTCAGGGAACAAGGAATAAATTTTCAACATGGCGGTAAGATTGTAAATCTCCCGCTTAAATTAGAATCTTCTGCCTCGGCTGACATTCCCGACGTTAGCACTATTTATGCTGATGCAATTGTCTATAATAAAGAAAAAACCATTACTACTCTATTTATCAATAAAAATAATAATTTTCTTAAATACTTACAAGAACTATTACCGTTTTTTAATTCCACCACGAACTACGAAGCGGTCGCCAGCTATTCGCCAACCGTTATTGAGCAGTGGCTTAAAGAGAATTTTGATGAACTTAATATTCCTCCGGAACCAGCCTTTTTTTCTTTAGACAATAGCCAAGGCAATTGGGAATTAATAAATAATCAGGAAAAAATTGGTAAAGAAATAAATGAAGATGAATTGTTTAATGATTTAATCAACAATCTTAAAGTTTTTAATAATAACGACATCAGTATTAAAACTCGCTCTAAATATCCAGATATAAAACGGGAAGATTTGGAACTAGTTAGAAGTGGGGTTCAAATGATTATTGACGGGGGTGATTTAAATATTTTCTATAATAACGCTAAGCGAGGAAAAATATCTTGGACTGTTAAAATCAAAGAGATAATTACTTGGATAAGTGTTAAAAAGGGCGACAATGTTGCACAGATAGATTTTAACCAAACTAAAATCAGGGAGTATTTATTAAATACTATCGCCAAGGACGTTGACGAAGATGCCGTCTTACCAAGATTTGAGATAAAAGACGGCAAAGTAACTAGCTGGCAGCAAGGAATTAGCGGCCGTGAGGTGGACTTAGAGGCGAGTGCAAATTTATTAACAAGCATCCTGTTGGGACCAGAACGAGAAGCGGAATTAATTGTTAAAGATATTAATATTAGTGAGTTGGAAGCAGAAAATAATTTTAAAATTAAAGAACTGCTAGGCACCGGCCATTCTAATTTTATCGGCTCTCCCGCCAATAGACGTCATAATATTGCTGTCGGCGCCGCCGCTATCCAGGGTTTATTAATAAAACCGGGCGAAGAATTTTCTTTAGTAAAAACCTTAGGCGAAATTGATGCTAGCACCGGCTATCTTCCGGAATTAGTAATTAAAGATAACAAAACTATTCCTGAATATGGTGGCGGTCTCTGCCAAGTCGCTACGACAATTTTTAGATCAGCACTCGCTTCTGGTCTACCAATCACCGCCAGAAGAAATCATTCTTACCGCGTTAGTTATTATGAGCCAGCGGGCACAGATGCTGCGGTTTATGATCCTTGGCCGGATGTCAAGTTTGTAAATGATACTGGTAGTTATGTTTTAATCCAATCAAGAATAGCGGGTAATGATATTTATTTTGATTTTTGGGGAACAAGTGACGGCCGTATAGCAAGCACTACTGCGCCGACTATTTATAATATAACACGCCCTAAGCCAACTAAAATAGTGGAAACTGACACCTTGGCTCCCGGAGAAAAGAAATGCACTGAACATGCTCACAACGGGGCTGATGCTTATTTTGACTATACTGTTATTTATCCGGAGGGAGCAACTACAACCCCAGAACAAGTCATTAGATTCAGCTCTCATTATGTGCCCTGGCAAGAAGTTTGCTTGGTCGGCAAGGCTACTAGCACGCCGGAAATTAGCGGCAACTCAGAGCTAGGAGCTACCAGTTCTCAGCCAAGCACAGCCAGCTCAACCTCTAATATTGAATAACAAAACAATGGTTAACTAACAAAAAACAGCTTTCAAGAAGCTGTTTTTTTATAATTAATATTTTTTTATTTAACAATTTCACCCTCAATCGGACCAACAACAGTAGTCTTCTTTTTAAAGGTTACTACCTGCTGAATAGCTGTTAATAGAGTAAGAACAAACCAATAAAGAGTTAGCCCTCCTGGTAATGAGAAACCAATAAAAACGGTCACGGCGGGCATAATATATAACATCTGTTTATTCATAATGGCCATCATGTTCTCATCTTTAGCGCCGGGAGTTTTAATGGCTGGCTTTTTAGTAATCATCATTTTGGCTTGCCAGAATTGAGCCGCTCCTGCCAATAAGGCTAAATAAGTGTTGGGTTTGGATAAATCTAAAAACCCAAAAGAAAAAGTATTAATTACTTCCGGTCTCTGAATAAAAGAATAAACTAAGTCTAAGTTGCTATTCAGGCCTTCTCTAAAGACGCGATAAACTGCCCATAAAAATGGTAGTTGAATTAAAAGTGGTAAACAGGAAGAGAAGGGGTTAACTTTATTTTCTTTATAAAGCGCCATCATGGCTTGACTGGAAGCGGCTTTATCATCAGCGTATTTTTGTTTTATTTCTTCAATTTTTGGTTGTAAGTCTTGAAGGGCTTTTTGAGATTTAATAGCACTTCTTCCTAGCGGCCAAAAAACTAATTTAATTACAACCGTAAGCGCAATAATCGCGGCCCCGAAATCATTAAATGGCATGGCGTTATATAATAAGACCAGGAGATTTAAGATTGGTTGATAAAAAACAGTAGTAAAAATGTTAGCCATAATTATTTAATTTATTTATTTAACTGGATCATACCCGCCCTTATTCCAGGGATTACAGCGCGCCACTCGCCAAGTAGTTAGGGCGCCGCCTTTAACCACTCCATATTTTTCAATAGCCTCCTTGCCATATTCTGAACATGTTGGGGTAAAACGACAAAATCCATGAGGATAGAACATTTTTAGGGGACTATGATCAAAAGACAGGGTTTTTTGATAAATAGTTATCAAGGTTATAACTATTTTTTTGCTAATATAAGAAAAAAACTTCATATTAAGACCCACTTATTTTAATACTCGCAGCTTTTTAAGGCTAAAATCAATTTCAGAGGCTATTTCTTCATTATTTTTATCTAATATAAGCGGAAAAACTATAATAACAAAGTCATTTCCCGGTTTTAAAGATTCTAGTCTTTTTTTAATAATTTCTCTGATTTCTCGTCTAATTTTATTCCGTACTACTGCTTTTTTACTAACTTTAGTATTAATTAAGATGCCAAAACGATTATTAATACGGTCATTAGGAACACACTTAATCCCTAATATTTTACCATAAAAAGATTGGCCGGCCTTAAATGCCCGGTCAAATTCTTTATTTAGTCCTATTCTGTTTTCCTTCTTGAGCATGAATACGCTTAAAGGTTTTTTTATTTAGAAAGGGTAACTCGTCCTTTATCGCGACGCCTCTTTAAAACAGCTCGGCCATCTTTAGTCTCCATTCTACTAATGAATCCATGTTTTGTCTTGGCGCGCTTCTTGTTTGGTTGGTAGGTTCTCTTCGGCATAATATTAATTTATCTTTATTGTTTTAATAACATAACACCTTTATTTATAGGAGTCAACTAGGCATTAATCCCCCCAAATCGTCTTATACACCTTTTATTAACATATTTTTAACAAGCCGACTGCTTGTGGGAAAGGGGTTTATCTAATATAATTAAATAAACAATATTTTTATAAACTTCCCCTATTACTAAGCAGGGTTTAATTTCACTTTTCTATGAATAATGAACAAGTATGGCAGGCTGTCTTAGGAGAAATTGAAATCAGTCTTTCGCGAGCTAACTTTGTAACTTGGTTTAAAGATACCTTCATTTCCTCTTTCGAAAATAATCGGGTTGTCATTTGCGTTCCTAATGCTTTTGTTAAAAAGTGGCTAGAAGAAAAATATCATAAAAATATTATTAGTGCTCTACAAAACGTTGTCCGCCAAGATGTGATAGAAGTGATTTATAAAATAGAACTTAAAAAAAATAACCCCTCCTTCCAAATTAATTTAAATAACGAGTCCCCTAAACAAGAACAATCTCACACCCCCATAAAACCAGTTGCCCCTCAAACAACAAATAACAATCAAACGATCTCTAGTCTAAATCGTTTTGGCTTAAATCCGAAGTATGTTTTTGAAAATTTCGTTGTCGGTAGAGGAAACGAGTTAGCTCACGCCGCTTGTTTGGCGGTTGTTAACAATTTAGGTAAATCTTATAATCCTTTATTTATTTATGGTGGTGTTGGTTTGGGAAAAACCCATTTGTTACAAGCTATTGGTAATGAACTCGCAAAACGAACCAATAAGATTTTATATACCACCAGTGAAAAATTTACCAACAATTATATTCAAGCGGTGACCGGCGGAAAAGCTAAAGAATTTAAAAATTTATATCGCAATGTTGATTTGCTTTTAATTGATGATATTCAGTTTATGGGTGGAAAAGATGGTACTCAAGAAGAATTTTTTCACACCTTTAATGAATTACAACAAAACGATAAACAAATAGTTATGACTTCTGATAGACCACCAAAATCTATCCCGGCTATTGAGAAACGACTCATCTCTCGTTTTGAATCTGGGATGGTGGCTGATGTGGGTAAGCCAGACATCGAAACAAAAGTGGCTATTTTGGAAAATAAATCTAAAGAAAAAGGTTTTTCTTTAGATAACGAGGTTTTAATTTATATTGCCGAACACGTCCAAAACAATATCAGAGAATTAGAAGGCGCACTTAATAAAATAATTGCTTTCCACCAATTAAAGGGTTTGGAACCAAACATTAAGACGGTTAAAGAGGTTTTAGGCGACTTTATTTCCAATATCCAATCACGATCTATGTCTCCCAAAGACATTATTGAAGCTGTTAGTAAATTTTATGGAATAAGCAGTAAAGAAATAATTGGCAATAGTCGTAAGAAAGAAATTGTTTGGCCAAGACAAATAGCAATTTATCTGATTAGAGAAGAGTTAAACACCTCTTATCCAACTATTGGTAACGAACTTGGTGGCCGCGACCATACAACTGCTATGCACGCTTACAATAAAATTTATCACGAGGTTAAAGATAATGGGAATGAGAAAATAAAACAAGAACTAGAATCAGTCAAACAACTTTTCCACCAAAATTATTAATTTCTGGGGAATACCCTGTTAACAACCTGCCTATTTTCTCTTAATTACTTTTGATAACTTGTTAATAAAAACCGTAATCATTAACTTACTAACAAGTTACCAAAAATAAACCACTATTAACCAGCCAAGTTATAAACAGCAAACTAAACAAAAACCCTAAATAATAATTAATATTTTTCAAAAATCATCAGTTATCCCCTCCCTTATTGTTATTATTAATAATATATATATATTTAATAATATAATAAGAGAAAAACAAATAATATGAAATTTATAAGTCTTCAAGAAAATTTAAAAAAGGGTTTAAGTATAGTTGGGCACGCAACGACTAAAAATATTAATCTTCCAATTTTAAATAATATCCTCATAAAAGTAACTGGTGGTAACATTGAACTTATAGGAACAAATTTAGAAATTGGAATTAAACATCAATTAAGAGGAAAAGTGGAAGCTGATGGTGAATTTACTGTTGAGGCTAAATTAATATCAGAATATGTAAATCTGCTTAATGCTGGAGAAAAAGTTAAACTGGAAGAAAAGGATGGCGAATTAAAGGTTGAATCAGGCAGCTATAAAACAAAAATAAAAGGGGAGTCAGCAAAAGAATTTCCTTTAATACCAACTATTTCAGAAGATGACTATTATTCTTTTAGTATTAATGATTTTAAAAAAGCTTTAGCCGTTGTTGTCTTTGCGGTTTCAAACAGTGAAAACCGAGTAGAGCTGACTGGAGTAATGTTTAATTTTAATAATAAAATTCTAAGTTTAGCGGCTACCGACAGTTATCGCTTAGCTGAAAAAGAAATAACCATAAAAAACGGCAAAGAGGGCCAAGAACAAAAGGTAATCGTTCCCTCTAAAACTGTTCAAGAATTATTAAGAATACTAAATACACTAGATGCTGACGAAGTTGATGATAGTGAGCTTAGGATTTGTATCTCAGATAATCAAATTCTCTTCACCTTTGATTCAGTTAGCCTTATTTCCCGAGTGATTAATGGTCGTTACCCGGATTACAAACAAATAATCCCCAGTAAGAGCCAAACAGGAGTTGTGGTGGGACGACAAGAACTAGTTAGAGCGGTTAAAGCAGTCGCCTTGTTTTCTAAGACTGGAATTAATGATACTACGCTTTTGTTTTCAAAAAATAAAATAATTGTTTCTGCTTTTTCTGGTGCCAGCGGCGAAAGTCAGGCGGAGATAGAGGCTGAAGTAACCGGGACTGATAACGAAATAACAATTAATTATCGATATTTACTAGATGGTTTAAATAATATTTTAAGCGATCGGGTTGAGCTACAACTAATGAACAACATGACACCATGTTTAATTAAACCCGAAAAAGAAAATGATTATTTATATATTGTAATGCCAATTAGACAATAAACTAGCCACAAAAAAACAAGCCGTTAATAATGGGCTTGTTTTTTTATTTTATAGCCAAGATTTTTAGATATTAATTAGAAACGAAAACCTTTACTTCATTACTCATTTTTACATCACCATTCCAGGCTTTAAGTTCACTGTAGATAACGTAGGTGCCTGATACCGGCGCTCTGTCCCAAGAAAGATTAGTTATCTTCTCTTTAATACTATTTAGGTTAGCAATAAGTTCTAATTTTTGGGTGGTTTCATTTTTAGCAAACACCAGAACCCGAGAAACGCTATTAATTTCAGAAATATTTAAATTAATTTTTAAAGGAAAGTCTATGGCATTAGCGGCTACACCGTTAATCGGCGAGGTTATAGAAATCTGATTTTCTTGATTAATGTTATTGTTGCCGTTTATTTTTAAATTAAAGTTTAAACTTTGTTCGGCACAGTTACCAACATCATCACAAGCCTTAATGGTTAATGATTGGTAGCCATTAACTAGTGGCGGCAGCAAGTCATTCAAAGAACCAGCCTCACCATTTTTTGTTTTCCAAAGACTGCCGTTTATATAATATTCAAAACGACTAATTCCTCTAGGGGCGATTGCGGAAGCGGAAATGGTTAAATTGGGGCTAGTAATAATATCCCCATCTTGAGGTTCAGTGACTGTCATTACGGGACTATTTTCTGGTTTATGTAATTCATTATAGTCTTTTAATAAAAGTGAGGAACTGGCGTTTTTTTCTGCCCAAACCGCAACCGCGTTTTCCCAGAGATTAAATTGAGGGTCGTTTTCTGGATTTTCCGGCTGTGAACCAAGGGGGTTATCTTTGTCTACAAAGAATAAAATTGAATGAGTCTCAGGAACAGATATTTCAGAAGTTAATTCCGGCGGTGTTTGATTAGTCGCCGGCTGCCCGGTAGAAATATCTATTTTTATGGTTTGCGCTGGTAATTCGCCATCGATTATTGCCTTACCTGATCTGTATCCATCCGGAGCTTTGAATTCTTCAAAGGGAGTATTTCCTAAAACTCGGGACATGTAAGCATTCCAAATAGGAGCGGCAACCACACTGCCATCGGCTACCCCCTTCATTTTATCGTTATTAGTATTACCCACCCAGACGCCGGTAACGATTGATGGTGTATAACCAATAGTCCAAGCATCATGATATTCATTAGTAGTTCCGGTTTTAGCGGCTACGGGGCGACCACCCAAAGTGAGATTGTTTTTTCCACCAAAAATAAAGGAGCGGGCGGAATTATCTGACAGAATACTGTTAATCATGCGTGCAACCTGAGAATCAAAAATCTTTTTTTCTGTTTGTTTATACTCTTCAATTACTTTTCCATTCTTATCCTCTATTTTTAAAATACTAACCAAGGGGCTCATTTGTCCATCCCGCGCAAAAGCACTAAAAGCATTAACATGTTCTACTAATTTAACTTCGGCGCCACCCAAAACTAAAGCTAAGCCAAAACGATCGCGTGGGTATAGAGTTGAGTAGCCCATACTTTCTGCTATATCGATTACATTATTAATGCCTGCTAAATATAATGATTTAACCGCCGGAATATTTAAAGAACCGGCCAGCGCCTTCCGAACACTTACGGGGCCGTTTTCTTTGAAATCATAGTTTCTTGGTTCGTAAGGATTAGCGGGGTCGCTAGAAAAATTAGTATTCACATCGTATAAAATTGTGTTTGGACTGTATCCTTTTTTAAATAAAGCCGCATAAACAATGGGTTTGATTGATGAGCCCGGTTGGCGGCTACTGAGAGCAACATTAACCTGGCCATCAATATTATCGTCGAAATAGTCTCGAGAACCAACCATAGCCAGTATTTGTCCAGTTTTAGGATCTATAGAAACTAAGGCGACATTATTAGCATTATATTTCTCTTGGTATTTTTCAGTTTTTTCTTTTATAACCTCCTCAGCAATTTGTTGTTTATATAAATCTAAAGTAGTATAGATTTTTAAACCATCTTGTTCTATCATTTTTTCGCCGTATTTTTCCGCTAAAATATCTTTAATATACATTACAAAGTGGGGGGCGGTAATACTAACCTCTGGCGGCATAAATTTTATTTCTTCGGCTTTGGCGGCAATTTCCTGGTCTTCGTTAATGTGTCCTTGTTCGCGCATTAAAGTTAGGACATAGTTTTTTCTTTCTAAGAGAAAATCCTTGTTAGAGCCGTAAGGTGAGTAGCGGCTAGGAGCTTGTGTGAGGGCCGCTAAGAGCGCGGCTTCTGCTAAGCTGATATCTTTAGCGTGTTTACCAAAATATTTCTCACTGGCGGCTTCTACGCCGTAGGCATTAGAGCCGTAAGGAATTTCATTAAGATACATTTGTAAAATTTCATCCTTAGAAAAACGTTGCTCCAAACGATAAGCTAAAACCAACTCTTTTATTTTTCTAGTTATCTTTTTTTCGGGAGTAAGAACCGCATTCTTAATAAATTGCTGGGTTAAAGTTGAGCCACCAGCTGTTTGTTGGTATAAGATATCAGTAATTAAGGTTCTAAACATTGCCCAAACACTGAAACCACCGTGGTTATAAAAGTTTTTATCTTCAATAGAAATTGGCGCCCATTTTACATATTCGGGTAAGTCGCTTAGAGAAATTAAGGTTCTTTTTTGGTCACCATGAATTTCGTATAAAATATTTTCACCGGTGCGGTCGTATATTTTAGTGCTCTGAGCAATTTCGCGGTTAATTAATTGATTAGGATTTGGTAAATCGCGCGATATCCAAGCGACTACGATAGAACCGACAATTAAAAAGACGAAGGCTAAAATTACTAGAAATTTAAATAGTTTCCACTTATTTATTTTTTTTGTTTTTTTGTATTTAGTTTGATTGGGTCGAGATGAACCCCTAACTACTTGGTTTTTCCAGCCATCTATTTGACGTTTTCTCATTTGTGGTATCGGCATATATAGTGTATTTGTATTATTATAGTTTTATTATAGCATTTAGTTTATAATATAGTTATTATGACAAATATTAACAGTTTAGAAAATAAAAAAATTAAAGAGCTAGTAAAACTACAAAAAGCGAATGCCCGAAAAAAGACTGGTCAATTTTTAATAGATGGGCTTAGGGAAATAGAATTAGCAATTTCGGCGGGCGTGGAAATTAAAGATATTTTTTATTGTTCAGAGCTAGCCAGTAAAAACATTCCCCAAGACTTAAAAGGGTTTCCGGTTACGGCGGTTTCGGTACCGGTTTTTAAAAAAATAATTTATAAAGAAAACTCTGATGGATTTTTAGCCTTGGCGACTAGAAAACTACAGACATTAGCCGAAATTAAATTAAGCAAGAATCCTCTAATTATTGTGCTAGAATCAGTTGAAAAACCGGGAAACTTAGGTGCAATTTTGCGCAGTGCTTATGCCGCCGGGGTTGAAGCCATAATTTTAAACGATTCCCAGACTGATATTTTTAATCCTAACGTTATCAGGTCAAGTGAAGGTCATCTATTTACCAATCAATTGGCGATTGCAACCGTTGCCGAAACTGTTAAATTGTTTAAGAAATTAGGCATAAAAAGCTTTGCTGCGGCGATCAATAAAAGTGTTGATTATTTAAAATCAGATTTTTCTGGCCCGAGTGCGATTATTTTAGGATCAGAGGCAGAGGGTCTTAGTAAAGAATGGTTAAAATTAGCGGATAATAAAATAAAAATTTCCATGAAAGCCGGTATTGACTCGTTAAATGTTTCGGTTTCAGCGGCGATAATCATTTTTGAGGCTCTAAGACAGAGAAATATTAGTAAAAAAAGCTAGTTTGACAATAGTCTATAATTCTATTAATATAGGACAAGATTATAATTAAGCGCCCATAGTTCAATGGATAGAACACCAGCCTTCTAAGCTGGTTATGAGGGTTCGATTCCCCCTGGGCGTACGTTTTGTAAAAAACAAGCATGGTGCCTATAGTTTAATGGTAGAACGGCGGGTTGTGGTCTCGCTAGCCTGGGTTCAATTCCCAGTAGGCACCCAAATTAAAACACTGACATAAAATGTCAGTGTTTTAATTTTAGCGACGTAGTCGCGGGAATTGAACAGGTTGGTAGCGATTCTTGAGCGACGGCGGAAGCCGGAGCGAAAAGGAGAGCGTCGGGCGAAGCTCCGGGGGAGCTTCGAACGCCAACCCCGGACGAGTAAGCTTTTTGCACTTCTGACAAAAAGCGAGCGAGATAATTCCCGATAGGCACCCCATAAGGAATAACTCCTATTTTAGGGGTTATTTTTGTTTGGATCACAACGGGAAGTTCCATTGCTTGACAAAAGTATGCTTGACAAAAGTATACTAGAATGGTATATTTTCTTGATGTGCTGTACTTTAAAAATAAAGTTAATAAACAATCTAAATATAAACCGTAAAAATAATGTAATCATGAAAAAAATGTTTTTTTCTTTTTTATTGGCAACCCTCTTTTTTGAGGTAGAAGCTCAACACGATATGGATTATTTTATAAAAAATAATCCCGAGAAGGAAGTAAAAGCATTATCAGCGGTTAAGGGTTTACCAATTGTGGTGGATCATAGCGCGGAGATGCCAGTCCCATTAGATCAAGGATCACAGGGTTCTTGTGTATGCTTTGCTATTTCCTACCTGAAGACATGGGAAGAAGCAAAAGAAAATGGTTGGGATGTAAATTTATTGGAACATCAATTTTCTCCAGCCTTTATCTATAATTCTTTACATCCGATAGGATCTACGGCTGGAAAATATGAGTCAAATCCATTTGATTTTGTTTGTCAAAGAGGTTCAATAACTCTGGATAAGTTCCCTTATAATGAGGATGACGACACAACGCAACCATCACAAGAACTGCAGTATCAGGCGTTGTATTTCAGAGATAAAGGCTGGGGGTCTACTTGCGATCTCGAGAAGGCTAAGGAGATACTAATAGATAGGCCTATATTTAGTATGATTAATTGTAGTCATGCTGTTAGTACTGTTCGCTATAATTCTATACATTCTGTTTGTATTGTTGGCTATAATGACACTATTCTTATTAACGGCAAGCGTGGAGCCCTTAGGTACATCAATTCCTACGGTCCTAATTGGCATGGTGATAATGTTAC
>DASROX010000007.1:0-7032 GCA_035646675.1 Saccharimonadales bacterium (SeqCode) | reverse complement strand
TGCTTAATCTAGTACCCTCCAGTTTTTTGATATCTTTCCAAGCGCCTAACTGACGTAAACGACCAAACTTCCCCATTTTAATAGAGGCTTCATTTTTTTTAATCACCTTTAAAATAGAGGCTTTATTATCGGCCAAATTATGCAAATTTCCTACTCGAGTGGCGGAAGTAAATTTTTTAGTAAAATTTCCGGCACCGGCAGAAACTCTAAAGGTATTACCAGCTCCCGGCAAATCTTTAATGTTGCTCATAATAATTAATGTCTAAATCATTTCTTAAAACTTTCCAAAAGTTCTTTAATTTGATCCAAGTCATTGTAGGTTAAACCTAATTTTATCCGATCCTGATAAAGATGATATAATTCTTCCCGAATAGTATGGCCAGAAGTCTTAATTCCTTGAGCCGCCTTGCGTTTCTCTTTAGTAATTAAATCCATAATCAGCTTCTGATTAGCCGTATCCAAATTACGATAATGCGGATTAGTGCGCATCATTTGTTTGAACCGCTGTTCCAAACGATAGCTGGTTTGGTCTCTTAAATTTTTAGTAACATCTTTAAGTTCCATAAATAATAAACTTAGCTCTCAATAATTAAGCTTTCTAAGACTATTATACCATATAAAATGGCGGCCTCAAAAGCCGCCATTTATTTATTCCTAAATTGAATTCTAAAATATTAGAGACCGTCGTATTCTCTCATAGTCAATTGTGACTCTATTTGTTTAACCGTTTCAATAACTACGGAAACGACGATAAGTAAACTGGTGCCGCCAATGGCAAAGGCTTGAACACCGGTAAAATAGCGCATTACTAGAGGTAAAACCGCGATTAAACCTAGAAATAAAGCGCCGACTAAAATAATTTTATGAGTAGTAGCGGCTAAATAGTCACTAGTAGTTTTTCCGGGTCTAATGCCCGGAATAAAACCACCCTGTTTCTGTAAGTTTTCAGCAATCTGAGTAGGATGAAAAATAACTTCGGTATAGAAATAAGTAAAGGCAAAAACCATTAAAAAATAGATAATGCCGTAAAAAAGCTGATTGTTAAAAAGACTGATAACCCAGTTAGCCATAGCCGCAATCCAAGCGGTCTTAGCGTGAATTAAAAACTGAGCAATCATGGAAGGAAATAAAACCACGGAAACCGCAAAGATAATTGGGATAACTCCAGCCATATTAACCCGTAAAGGCAAATGAGTACTGGTGCCGCCAAAAGCGCGGTTCCCTCTTATCTGTCTAGCATATTGGACGGGAATATTACGTTGCCCTTCATTAATAATAACCACTCCCACCACCGTTATTATGGCAATGACCGCAAATCCAATTAACATAAATAATTGACTTTGATCAAAAGTAACAATAATTTGCTGCAACATCTTAGGCAAAGCGGCCACGATACCGGCAAAGATAATTAAAGAAATACCATTACCGACTTTCTGCTCGGTAATCAGTTCACCAATCCACATTAGTAACATTGTTCCCGCGGTGATAGTAATAAGGATCGCAATAAAATCAAAAGTTGTTACATCACCTAAAATACCAGCCGAAGAACGGCGAAGAAGCGTAATCATGCCGTATGATTGTAAAACGCCCAAGGGTACAGTTAACCAACGGGTCCACATATTAATTTTTTGACGTCCGGATTCTTCTTTTTGCATTTCCTCTATTTGAGGCATAATCATGCCCAAAAGTTGAAAAATAATAGAGGAAGTAATATAAGGAGCAACCCCCATCATCACAATGGAAAAAGTCTCCATCCCCCCGCCAGAGAAAAGATTCATTAAACCTAAAATTTGGTTAGAAGCAAATAAGCTATGTAAAGCAGCTTGATTAACTCCCGGAATCGGAATATGGGCGGCTAAACGGAAAACAACTAACATGCCCAGCACGTAAAGTATCTGCTTTCTTAAATCTTTAGCCTTCCAGATTTGGATTAATTTATCAAACATAAAATTTAATTATTTTGTTTGGTCTAACACGCTTTGGCTCATCTTAATGCCTTCAAATTTAACTTTAACAGTCAATTTTTCTTTACCTAAGATTTTAACCGGTAAAACGGAGGAGGAAATCAAATCTTTAATCGCTAAATTTTCTGGATTAACAATTTCTCCGTCTTTAAAGTTCTTATTGATAGCCAAAATGCTAACAACTTGATTCTTGGGCTGTAAAGATCTAAAACCGCGAGATTTAGGAATCTGCATTAATTGCTTCTTCATACCTAAACGCTTCAAACCGGAAACACCGGAACGAGATTTTTGACCTTTTTGACCTCTAGTACTATAGGTGCCGTGACCGGAAGCGTTACCGCGACCGACGCGTTTATTTTTCTGGGAAGAACCTTTGGCTTTTTTGATAGTATTAAGTGATAGCATATGTATAATTTTTCGTTTTCTTTAGTCTTGATTATGTTTTAGGCTTTAACAGCTACCTCTTGAGGAGCGGCTGCTGTTTTCACTTCCGTCACTGGTTCAACTTTTTTTTCTGGTTTTCGCAACTGAGAAAGAGCGTCTATAGTGCAACGAGCATTATTAATCTTATTGTTAGTACCCAAAGTCTTAGTCGTAATGTTTTTTACACCAGCTAATTCTAAAATCATACGCGTAACCCCGCCAGAAATAACTCCGCGTCCTTGCTTAGCGGGCTTTAACATAATCTTAGCAGCCCCCAGTTTATTATAAATTTCGTGCGGAATAGTTTCTTTATGCATCGGCACATTAATCATGGTCTTTTTGGCACGATTAACAGCCTTGTTAACCGCCATGGTAACATCTGCTCCTTTACCTAAGCCCACACCAACATTACCCTTTCGATCACCAATAGCGACACAGGCTCTGAAGTTCATTCTTTTACCACCGGCCATAACACGAGTTACCCGCGCGATTTCTAAAATGCGTTGCTCAAATTCATCGCGTTTATCATCGCGTTTATCACCTCGTCTTGGTCCGCGTGGTCCGCGTTTCCTGTCACCGCCGTAAATATCTTTCGCGACAGTAGCGGCGGCCCCGGCGCTAACGCTAGGATTTGGCACACTGGTTTTAACTTTTTTATCTTCAGACATATAGATTAATTCTTTATTAAATATAGGTTACCGTCTTAAAACTTTAAACCACCTTCACGGGCGCCATCAGCAACTGCTTTAACACGACCATGATATTTATTAGCGCCGCGGTCAAAAACAGCGGTGTCAATCTTTTTAGCCTTCGCTTTCTCAGCAATCAGTTTTCCTAATTCTTTTCCCGCTTCAGTCTTGGTAATTTTTTTTGTCAGTTCTTTAGAAGAAGCGCTTACTAAAGTTTTGCCCTCAGTATCGTCTATAAGTTGCAAGAACATTCCCCGATTAGAACGGAAAACGCTAAGCCTCGGAGCAGAAGTGCTGCCGGAAACTTTGGCGCGTACCCGACCATGTCGGCGAGCCTGTCTCTGATTTTTTGCCTTATTTTTATCCATATAATTAATATACTTTTAATTCGCAAATTATTTCCCTTTAGTTGCGGCTTTACCAGCCTTACGGCGAACAACTTCATCGGAATATTTAACACCTTTTCCTTTATAGGGTTCTGGCTTCCGCAGTTTTCTGATTTGAGAAGCAACCTCTCCAACTTGCGCTTTACTAGCACTGGCTAAAGTAATGGTATTACCTTCAACAGTTGCGGTAACACCGACTGGAAGCGGAAATTCAATCGGATGGGAAAATCCCAAGCTCATATTCAGTTTGTTGCCACTGACAACCGCCCGATAACCGACACCGTTAATTTCCAATTTCTTAGTAAAACCAACATTAGCACCAATAACCGCATTTCTAATCAAACTCCAAATTAAACCCCACATCGCGCTGGCATTTTTAGTGGCTCTATCGTAGGGGGCAACAATAATATCTTCGCCTTCTACTTTAACGCCGATAATCGGATGAATAGCAACTTTTAATTCCCCCTTTGGTCCTTTAACAATAACTTCCTTATCATTTAAAGTAACCGTTACTCCAGCAGGGATATTAATTGGTAATTTTCCTAAACGTGACATATAGACTTATAATTACAATGATTGATTAAAATATTTCACCGATTACCTCACCGCCGACTTGTCGTTTCTTAGCTTCCTTACCGGTCATCAAACCGCTGGAAGTAGAAATAATAGCCGTACCGAAATTATTTAAAACGGTTGGTATCTCTAATTTAGAAACATAAATCTTCAAACCAGGCTTACTGGATCTTTGAATAGAAATTATTTGCGGCTTACCATTTTTACGATATTTCAAACCAATAAGCAGTTGGTCAAAGCTGTTATGCTTACCTTCAAAACCACCCGGAACAATTTCCGCTTTTTTTATCCAGCCTTCTTTGGCTAGAATTTTGGCGACTTCATATTTCAACTTGCTCATAGGTAAAACAATCTCCTGCTTTTTAACAGCGGAAGCGTTCCTGATTCTTGTGAACATGTCTGCGATGGGGTCCATCATATTTTTAGATTAAACTTAATTTTCTAATTTACCAGCTAGATTTCCTAATTCCCGGCAAATCGCCATTATCGGCTAATTCCCGAAAACAGATACGGCATAATTTAAAATCTCGCATGAAACCATGGTTGCGGCCACAACGCCAGCAACGATTAATAGTGCGAGTGGAAAATTTTGGTTTTCTTTTTGCTTTAACGATTAATGCAGTTCTTGCCATATTTATTTAAATTATTTGCTGTCTTTTTTAAAAGGAAAGCCGAAAGCGCGGAAAAGTTCTAAACCCTCTTCCTTAGTTTTAGCAGTAGTTGATAAACAAACCTCTAAACCGTAAATATTATCAATATCTTCAACTCTGATTTCCGGGAAAGCGACATGTTCCTTAAAACCGATAGTCAGGTTACCCTTATTATCAATTCCTTTCTCGCTAATACCGCGAAAATCGCGAACACGCGGGAAAGTAATACCAACTAATTTTTCGACAAAATCGTACATCATCTTTCCTCTTAAAGTAACCTTGGCACCGATAGTCATTCCTTCTCTAATTTTAAAAGCAGAAACGGATTTTTTGGATAAAGTCATTACTGGTTTCTGAGCACTAATACTGGTTAAGCCTTTGACGACGCTAGCGATATATTCCTTTTCTTTAGCATGCGCTCCAAAGCCAACATTTAAAACCACCTTGGTTAAACGAGGAACCAACATGTCGTTCTGATAGCCAAATTTCTCCTTCAGCTGTTTGACTATTCCTTTTTGGTATTTTTCTTTAAGTCTCATAAGTTTGTTATTACTCGATTATTTCCTGGCATTTTTTGCAAGCCCGGAATTTTTTGTCCTTCTTACCTTCGCCCTTAATAATTTTATAGCCCACTCTGGTAGTCTGGCCACATTTCGAACAAACGAGGGCGACGTTAGATTCGTTAATAAATGCCGGGAACTCTATTCTCTGACCTTTTTCTCCCTGCTTTTGGGGACGTAAATGTTTGATTAAAAGATTAAGCCCCTCAATGCTAACTTTAGCTTCTTTAGGAAGAACTTGCAGAACCTTACCGATTTTGCCTTTATCCTTACCGCTTAATATTTTTACTTTGTCGTTCTTTTTGATATTCATATATTTTCGCAAACTGTATCTTTGTTTATAAAACCTCAGGGGCTAACGAGGCAATTTTTACGAAACCGGCACGTCTGATTTCTCTAGCTACCGGGCCAAAGATACGAGTACCCTTGGGATCTTTCTTTTCTTTATCATTAATAATAACACAAGCATTATCATCAAAGCGTAAATAAGAACCATCAGCGCGTCTGATTTCCTTAGCCGTTCTAACAACGACCGCCTTAACAATGTCGCTCTTTTTAACGGCGGCATGCGGCGTAGCACTCTTAACAGTGGCAATTATAATATCACCGACGTGAGCGTAACGTCTTCCGGTTCCACCTAAAACCCTAATGCACATAACTTCTTTGGCACCAGAATTGTCAGCTACTTTTAAACGAGTTTGCACTTGAATCATATTTTTGTGACTTGTGATTTATATTAATCTGATTGGTATCAATTTAGAGAACACGCCATCTTTTATCACGACTTAGGGGGCGACATTCAATAAAGGATACTTTATCGCCAGCCTTATGAGCGTTTTTCTCATCATGAACTTTATAATTACGACTAACAGTATAGCGCTTTTTATACTTGGGGTGGATTTTTACAGATTCAACCTTAACCACGATAGTCTTGTCGCTTTTGGCGCTGATAACAACTCCCGAAAACTTACGACTGATAACTTCTGGCTTGGTTGTTTTGTTGGCTGCGTTTGCGGTCATATTATTTTTGCTTATTTGTTATCGTTAAAATCTGAGCGATTAATTGTCTGACGACTCTAATTTCTCGGATGTTTTTTAATTGCTTATTAGAATCTTTAAAACGCAACTCACGTAATTTTTCGCGATTAGCTTCTAAAAGTTTATTCAATTCGACCGCATCCTTGGCCATTAATTCTTTTGTGTCCATATTATTATCGTTCTTATTTTATTCCTTGGTTATGAATTGGCACTTTACCGGCAATTTATGAGCGGCCGATTCCATGGCTTTCTTAGCTGTTTCCTTGTCAATTCCTTCCATTTCAAACATGACCATTCCCGGTTTAACAATTGCTACATAATAATCAACCGCCCCCTTACCTTTACCCATCGGGATTTCGCCACCATGAGCCGTAACTGGTTTGTCGGGAAAAATTCTAATCCAAATCTTACCGGTTTTCTTAACGTATTTAGTCATCACGCGACGAGCGGATTCAATTTGACGAGAAGTAACCCAGCAAGCAGTCAGACTTTTAAGACCATAGCTGCCGAAACTGATATCCAGAGTACGGGTGGCTTTGCCGCCACGACGTCTTTTCTGATCTTTTCTCCATTTAGTTTTCTTTGGCATTAACATATTTTTGTAAACAGACTCAAAAAATTTATTAATTCGCAATCACTTCACCGGCGCTGGGTTTTTCTTTTTCAAAAACCTCGCCTTTATAAACCCAGACTTTAATACCGATAGCACCATAAGTGGTTTTAGCGGCTCCGCGGGCATAATCAATATC
>DASROX010000006.1:0-8554 GCA_035646675.1 Saccharimonadales bacterium (SeqCode) | reverse complement strand
CTCATTTTGTTTCTCGGGGGGCGGCCGATTTTGACGGCTTAGGTCCAAAATTGATTGAACAATTTATGTCTTCGGGGTTAATTAAAGATGCGGCGGATATTTATGCTCTTAAAAAATCTGATTTATTGAGTTTAGAGAGG
The DNA here is from genome assembly GCA_035646675.1 of Saccharimonadales bacterium (SeqCode). Taxonomy (GTDB): domain Bacteria; phylum Patescibacteriota; class Patescibacteriia; order Patescibacteriales; family UBA12465; genus UBA12465. Next base: position 8,414 of record DASROX010000006.1, on the reverse strand, counting down.
TACGCGGAGAAAAAAGCGGATAATGTGATTGCGACGATAGACGCCAAGCGCCAAATTGATTTAGCGCGCTTTATTTATGGTTTAGGGATTAGACATGTGGGGGAAGAGACGGCGCGAACATTAGTGATGATGATAGCCAGAAAATTGCCCGTCAATAACCATAACCAAGTTAGTATTAGCTCTTTAATTGCCGCCCTTCAAATTAAAAATGAAGATGAATTAGCGCAAATGGAAGACATCGGTCCGATTGTCGCTGAGAGCATTTATAATTTTTGGCATGATGAGAAGAATTTAGAGTTGTTAAAAAAATTTGAACGTAATGGAGTTAAATTAATAATTGACGCTTTTAATAAAGCAAACGCTGAGCCCGGCAAGTTAAAAGGTAAAATATTCGTACTTACCGGCTCACTGCTTGGTTTGACACGTGAGGAGGCAAAAGATAAAATAAGAACATTGGGCGGAAAGACGACTGAAAGCGTAACTAAAAAGACTGATTATGTAGTGGCTGGCGAAAATTCGGGCTCTAAATCTGACACAGCGCAAGAGTTAGGAATTACCATTTTAAGTGAAGATGAATTTTTAAAAATGATAAAATAAGTAAAGTTGCTAAAGTAGAATTATGCAATTAACTAAAGAAGAAATTACTCATATTGCCGAACTTTCGCGTTTAGATTTAAGTCCGGCGGAAATTGAAAAATACCGCAGTCAACTCGGGTCTATTTTAGACTACGTAGCGATGTTGGACGAGGTTCAAACAAATGGAGTCCCGCCAACCGCTCAAGTTAGTGGCTTAATGGATGTTTTTCGGGAGGATGTTGTAAAACCCTGGAATCAAGAAGAGGTTGAAGCGGCCTTGAGTCAAAGTGAAAGAGAAAATGGTAATGTTAAAGTTAAGCGCGTTTTACAGTAATTATCCTATGAATTTAAATGAATTAACCATCAAAAAAGCTCGCATTTTGCTTGATAGTGGCGAGACTAGTTCTTTGGCCTTAACTGAGGCCTGTTTAGCGCAAATAAAGGCCCTAGATGGGGAAATTAACGCTTGTTTGACTGTTTGTAGCGCTGAGGCCAGGGAAGCGGCTAAGGAGGCTGATAAGCGGCTTCAAGAGGGTGAAAAAGGGGCTCTTTTGGGTATTCCGTATCTCTGTAAAGATAATTTCATGACCAAGGGAATTCGGACTACGGCGGCCTCTAAAATTTTAGAAAATTATATTGCTCCTTATGATGCGACCGTGGTTCAAAAATTAAAAGCAGCGGGAGCAGTAATGCTGGGCAAGACTAATTTGGATGAATTTGCTCATGGCGCTTCTACCGAAAATTCTGCTTTTGGACCGACTAAGAATCTGCATGATTTAACGCGAGTGGCCGGCGGTTCTTCTGGTGGCTCGGCCGCTGCGGTGGCAGCTGATATGTGCCTATTTGCCATCGGCTCCGATACAGGCGGCTCCGTTCGTCAGCCGGCTAGTTTTTGTGGCGTAGTTGGTTTGAAACCGAGCTATGGTCGGGTTTCTCGTTTTGGTTTATTGTCTATGACTTCTTCGACTGACGTAGTTGGTCCAATTACTAAAACGGTGGCTGATGCCGCTTTGGTTTTAGAAGTTATTGCTGGTCAAGATGAATTAGACGCAACCAGTGCACCGGAAAAAATAATTACTGCCCTTCAGAAAAATATTATTAATGCTAAGGCTCAATCTTTAGCTGGCTTACGAATTGGTTTGCCCAGAGAATATTTTTTACCGGAATTAAATCCCGAGGTTAGAGAGCGGGTTATGGCAGTGGCTGCGAAGTTGAAGGCGGCCGGAGCGGAAATTAAAGAAGTTAGTTTGCCTTATACTAAATATGGTATTCCGGTTTATTATATTATTACACCTTCAGAAATTAGTTCTAATTTAGCTCGTTTTGACGGTATTGCTTGGGGATTAAAAGACAAAACCGCTAAAAATTTACAAGAGCTTTATAAGAAAAGTCGTGGCGCCGGGTTTGGCCCGGAAGCTAAACGTCGGATTATGTTAGGAACTTATGCCTTGTCCGCTGGATATTACGAGGCTTATTATAAAAAAGCCCAGACTGTTAGAACTTTAATTATTAATGATTTCAACCAAGCGTTTAAGCAAGTTGATTTATTATTAACTCCGACCGCTCCCCATGGTGCCTTTAAAATTGGTGATAAATCTAATGATCCGCTGGCGATGTATCTAGAGGATATTTTTGTGACCGGTGCGAGTTTGTCTGGTTTGCCGGCAATTTCCGTTCCGGCCGGAAACGTAAAAGTAAAAGATGGCAGTGATATGCCATTAGGGGCTCAACTTATTGCTCCGCGTTTTCAAGAAACCACCCTTTTAAAAGTCGCTGAATTTTTAGTTTAAATTTTAGTTTAAATTTTAGTTTTATAAAATAATAAAAAGTATTCATATGACAAATACAAAAAAGATTTGGTATCTGCTCGCCGCTCTTTTAATTATCGTTGCTACGGCCTTAGCGCTTATCGGGAGTCGCCGGTCAAACACCGAAGTTATATCAGGTGAACCCTATCAACCGATAGCCGGTGCGAAGACTAGTAGTTATGAACCAGTAGGTGAAAGCTTAACTTTAACTGCTGATGATAATGTAATTGGTTCTGAAACTGCGCCGCTCACCATATTTGTTTATGAAGATTATGCTAGTCCTTATAGCGCTGAGTTAGCAGATACTTTAAAAAGAATAATTTCTGAGTCTAGTGATAAATTAGCGGTTGTTATTAGACCATTTGTTACGGCGGGTAATAATATCTCGCGTGAAGGAGCTCTCGCTGTAATGTGTGCTAAAGATTCTGGAAAATTTACGGAAATGCGTGATTCAATTTTAGCGGATACCAAGGAGGGGAAACTTTTAGCCGGTGGGTTTAGTGCTTATGCGACTCAGTTGGGGTTAGCGGAAAACACTTTTAATACTTGCTTGACTAATGAAGAAAAATCCGTAAAATTGGAGGCAGTTATGACCGACGCGGATAAGAATTTAGTTTTAGGAGCACCGACAATTTTTGTAGGTAATGAAATGATAATTGGCGCGCGACCTTATAATGATTTTGTTGACTCTAATGGCGATGCGATTGAAGGTCTAAGAGCGGTGATTGATAGACAGTCGAGCCAGTTGCCCGCGGAAACGAAATAAATAGTTTGAAAGTTATAAAAAATATTTAAGAGCGGCTAAGCCGCTCTTTGTAGGAGAGTTCGCATAGTTGGTCTAGTGCGCACGCTTGGAAAGCGTGTATGTCGCAAGGCATCAAGGGTTCGAATCCCTTACTCTCCGCAGTACGGGACGAAGTAGGCCTAAAAGCTCATTTCGCCCTTTTTTTATAGGGGTTTTCGTCAGTTCCAACCTAGCTATTTCATCGTTCAGGAGTGTTTGTGATTTTTGTATGGGTAGTAGCCATTTAAACGCTAACATTTCAAGTTTTTTTTGTTTCAAAGTCCAGTTCCAACCTAAATGAGTTAATACCTTTTTCTTGGTTTCATTGTCGCCGTCCATTAATTGTTTGCGGCCATAAATGGCTAAGTCAAAAGTTTCTTTAGTAATTTTCATAATCTCTTCTTCGGTATCGTCATCAGTATTAATAGTTTCCAGTTTAGACAGTTCTCTTGTTAACTCTTTTTTTGATTCCAGATATTCTTCGTCGCCAAGAAGATTGCGACAGCGCATTTTGGTTAAATTTTTTAATTCTTCTTTTAGAGCGCTAGCCGATTTATTGACATTGGTTTTGACGGCCAAGTCTTTTTCTTTTTCCTCATTTTTAAGTTCTTCGATTATTTCCAAGCCAACCTCTAAAAACTCTGGTCGGATCTGATATTTTTCCAGTTCTTTCTCGACTTGTAGCTCTAGGTCGTTTTTAGTAATAGCCGCCTGGTGGCAAGTGTAATCTAGGCGCTTTCGGGTGCAAAAATAATAGGTGTAGCTTCTTAGTTCTCCGGTATACTTTATTATTTTGTGTTTGGTATGAGCCGTTATTAGACAGCCACATTCTTTACAATGTATTAGTCCGGTATAAGCAAAATCTCTTTTTTGATTTCTCGGTTTTCCGTCCCGTCCTAGAATAGTTTGGATTTTGTCGTATTCTTCCAAACTAATCATCGACTTGTGTTTACCTTTATTTTCCTTGCCTGCATAATTGATTATTCCAGCGTAGAAAGGATTAGTGAAAGTGCGATATAAGGCACTTCTGGCCATGGGTTTACCGCCCCAGCTTTTTATTCTTTTAGTTTTTAAGACCCATTCATTATTTAGTTTATCCAGTACTTGTGGTACCGAATATCTGCCGGTCAACATGGCGTCAAAAGCACGTCGTAGAAGAGGGAAATTGATTTTGTCGGTTATTATAGTACTCAACCCTTTAATCTCCTCTCGCTTGTTTAAATAACCCTCTGGAGCTCTGTTTGGTTGCCAGCCCATTTCGAATTTCTTTTCTAATCCACGTTTAACATCCTTGCCCAGTTTCGAAGAAAAATATTGCGATTGACTAAGCGCCATTTGCAACATCATTATGCCCTCGGGGGAATTGTCGAAATTATAGGAACCGAATTTTAAGTCTTTTATTAAGCCGGTGCGAACCATATAAGTAATGGTCGAAGCGTCTATTTCGTTACGGCTTAATCTGTCCGGATGCCAGGAGATAATGCCTTGCGCCTCGCCTCGGTCTATTCGTTTAATCATTTGAGCGAAGACCGGGCGGCTGTAGGGTTTAAAGGCGGTGTGTTTTTCAACCAGCACCTCGATAATATCCAGGCTACTAAAAAATTCTCGGACTTTGTCTTTTTGGCTGTCTATCGATAAAGCCTGGCGTTCGTCGCCCTCGGTTGATTTTCGGACGTAGGCCAGATATTTAATTTTACCTGTCGTTGATTGCATACTTATTTTTTTTAACCAATTTGTAATTCCAAAAAATATTAGTTAAATCATCTCTAATATCTTTTAATACTTTAATCTTGCCCTCTCGGGTTAAATGTTCGTCGGGCAATTCAAAGTCAATCCGAATCTCGTTTAAAGCTTCGGCCATATTTAGCAAGGTATTACCAGCCAAGTTTGATTTTGTTGTTTTTTGTTTTTCCATACAAAAAGGGGCAGTCCTGGACACCCAACAAGATATTACCAAAGGCAATACTCATCGGCAGAACCGTCCCTTTTTGGGGACGAGCATTGAGCTCCCTTGGTTAATTTTTATCTTGCTAGGTGTCAGGGTTATATTATCACAACCATTTATTTTTTCAAGACTTTACAAATCCCCAGTTTTTCGGCGTCTGTCTTGGACACGTTTGAAATCCTCGGGAGTCATCGGGTGATAAATGGCGCTAAGTAAAAGAACTAACTGCAGACATTGCTCGAACGCTTCTTTATAAGCGACTTTTTCGTGGAACGTTTTTTCGTAGACGTTGATAAATTTATCGACGTGCTCTTTTTTTATGTTCATACACAGCCCTTGCGACTATGTTTTAATCAAAGGTATTTTTAGCCGTATAGCCGGTAGCGGATTTGGCCGAACCAATCGGAGCGATAACTTTTTTCAAACAGCGGCGGAATATTACCGATGGCGTTAGCAAGGAATTCTTTTATTTCTTTAAAGACAGTAATTATAATCGGTTGCTCCAGATTTCGAGAAGCCATGATCTTGCGCATTCCGAAATATCGAATATCAAACAGATTCTTGCCAACGTATTTTGAAATATACAGTCCTAAATGGTTAATGTGTTTAACTCGGTTTATTTTTATAAAACCGTGTTTCCATAGTGCCTCTAATTCGCCGGAAGCCATTTCAAAATTAACCAGTAAATGATAATGAACGGAACCGCCGTTAATTTTTTTTCTTCCGTAAAAATCGGTGTCTGATTGAAATTCCGGCACGGCGATATATTTTAAATTCGGTATTTTTCTTTTTAGTCTTTTAATAAACTTATTGAATATAGGATTGGCTTCTCTTAACCCCGGAACATCGTGGTTAAAAGTCAAAGTGACGAAAGCTTTCAAGTCGGGATTGGAATCAACCAAACGGACAATTCTTGCCCTGGTTCGTCTTAAAGATGAATCGCGCATTATTTCCATTTTAAATTCCGAGTCGGCGCTGTTTTTGACTTCGGCTGCCACTTCTTGCCTGGTTCGCCTTTTGGCGGGCTTTCTTGGTTTCTTCCTCTTGCCAATTACAATAGGCGTCTCGTATTGGTAGAGCTCCGCTTTCTTGCCCGATATTATCAGTTTTTGTGAGTAAGCTGTCATTTGTAAGGAGAGAATTAAGTTCGTTTGTCACGAATCTGAATTCTTCTTGATATGATTTAAGTTTGCGGGTCAGTAATAGAAAATCAGTAGTTGAGTCCGTCTTCACTCTCCGACTAATACCAAAAGTAATCTTTTGTATTCTCGTTCTTAACCAAAGGATGTATTCGAATTCTTGTTTAATGTTTTTATATATCATATTTTTGTTTAATATTCGTGATGACGGCTAGGTGTGTGCGTATGGTCAAGTTAATTGATATAGGGAATAGCCGTCTTGTCTAAAATCTCATTTACCGGCCACTTCTATTTTTATTTATCGGCTCGTTAGCAGAACTCGCCGATAAATAAAAAAATAATAAGGCGGCCGGTCAAAACTATTTTTTGGAACAAATACTAACAGTCCCGAAAGCAAAATTGTCTGTCTGTGCTTCTCATTGTAGCGTCAGCTTATCGCCTATCAAGGTAGTGCTTTTAGCCTCCACTTTGACCGCCGCAAGCAATCAGTCGCTGTCTTATTCGTCGCTGAAAGACAATTTAAGGCGACGTTGTCTTTAGTATTTAAAATCAGTCGCCAATTTAATTTTATGACTATATCAGTCAAATCAAATTGGACGGGGTCAAAGAACACTTCTGACCTCGTCAGAAAACAAATTGCCGAGCGTTGGGGTGAAGACGAAGCTAAACGTTATAACCCATTTGAGAATTGTTTAACTTTCAAGCAATGGCTCAAGAACGGTTGCGTCGTCCGCAAGGATGAAAAAGCCATCCGGTCTTTCATTGTCATTGAAAAGAAAGACAAGAAGACGGGAGTGGTCATAGAGAAGAGACTTAAAACTATTTATCTTTTCTATGAGAAACAAGTTGAGCTCCAGGCTTAACAAATTCAGGAGTTGATCTCTAACGAGATTGACTCCTTTTTTTGTGCCGCAATTTAATTACCAAAGAACTTTTAACCTTTATCTTTAAAGCCGATTATTTCCTGGAAAGTGTCATAGCAACCGGCTAGGCGTTTATTGAATAAATACAGGCTTACTTTATAGGGTTTGCGCTTTTCTTTATCGATGTCTTCAATGTCGTATAGACAGGCTCTAAATAGTGGCCCGACTTTTTTCAAAGCGTAAATATTATTAACCAGTTCTCGCACGACGGTATCGATGCGTTTGACGTTTTGAACGGCTCCCCAAATATTTAAAGCCATATAAGAGCCATCGTTATTTTTTTTGATATGTTTTCGGTGTTGTTGAAATTTGTATTGAAGCCGGAAAGGAAGTTTTTTCCAAGAACGGGAATTGAAATATATTTGGCATTCGTCGATTAAGATTTCGCCGCCTCTTATCTCAAGCAAGTCCTCGAGCTCATTCCAGAAATAGAGTTTCCCGATTCTTCGATTTTTTTTATTAAAGAATCGAAAGCGAACATTCCTAATAAAAGGAAGATTAAAAAACTTGTCCAACCAACGATTAATAAATTTTTTTCTTGTTTCTTCGTCATATGATTTAAAGTCGATAAAAAAATTAGAATAAACATCCCGGCCTTGCCGCAAAAATTTATGAGCCTTTTTAACCAAGTAATAAGTTTTTCCAGAGCCGGGTTTACCGACAACAACGTTTATCATATATTTAATGTCCGCCTCTTAGGAGGCCGATGACTAGAAGAGTTATTCTAAAAAATAAAAGTACCGTTTCGAAGACGAGCATAAAAGATAAAATCAGAAATAAAGTATCAAACGGAAACACGATGTTAAAATAACTGATCGTGTCGGCGATTCTTTTGGTGGCGTAATCTATTTTATCGGTGTCGATGTTCATCCAGCCGGCGAAAGTGTCGTTTGACGGCAGAAAAGAAAAAATAAAAGCCAGCATTGAATCGAAGAACTCGCCGCAGAATTTTATGAAGGCGTTTATCGCCCAGTCGAATGGATATCCAGTCATATGATTAATTTTTATCGTTAGGGCTAAAAGCGCCTAAGATTCTAAAAAATACGTAAATAATAAAGCCGAGCCACAAAAGGCCGTCGCCCATCGGCCTTAAATGTTGAGCAAAATATTTTACCGGTGCACTTTCAAAGTCGAGCGCCGGAACGACAATATCAAATTTATTGTCGTCAGACATAAATTTCATTGGAAACTGCGGAACAACTTCGGGAATGATGTGAGTAAAGTTGGCCAACATTATAT
>DASROX010000005.1:0-3778 GCA_035646675.1 Saccharimonadales bacterium (SeqCode) | reverse complement strand
TATTAGTCCGTTACGCTTGGGGACAAAAAAAATAAATTTTTCTATTTAGTTTGTGAGGACCTTTTCCGATAAAGGCTATTGGTTGTTAATTATATCCCAACTGGCTAAGTCTTAATTTATAAGCAGGATATTTAAAATAGGCTCCGGGTAGTCTATTTTTTATTTGACTAATCCTATATTTTATAGTAATTTAATTAATTGCGAATCTAGAACTTTAAAAAATTCACCAAAATGAAGACAAATGAAACTCTTAAAATTAGAAGAAATTCTTGAACAGTTGTTTTGGATACAACGCCAGTATCTGGAAACAAAACCACGTTGGCAAGTATTGCCGGCTGGCGAACCAGTGCTTGGTTACCTAATGGACGCCGAATTCTCAGTTTGTCCGCTCCAAAAAGCATGGCCTCGAATTCGCGCCGATGAACTTGGTACTGGTTCTATTCTCCAGGAATGGGGCTATGAGCTTGAATATCAGGAAAATTGTGCCGCTGAATTTGGCAATGAATACCTGGTGCGCAAAATGAATCCTGAATTTCAGGAATTTAAATATCCACTAATTATTGTTGGTGCTCTGCGCGGTCGCCAAAAAAAGGCCGTTGGTTTAACAGGAAAACTTTTTTTTCATGATAAATATATTTTGGATAACGAAGAAGTTTATACTGGAAAAATAGTTTTGGATACTGAAGTTGATGAAGCTTTCATCAAGATTAAAGAAGCTCGGCCAGAATGGCGGCGACGCAAGCAGGCGCAGTTTGCTGTTGAATTCTTTAAACTCTCTCAAGACTTCGGTCTTACTTCTGTTATTGAAGTCGGTGGCGAAACCGAATTTGAATTGGAAGATATTCCAGAACATTTTTTTGAACTTCACCGCCAATGCTTATCGTTTGTGTATGACAGGCGGCGAAATATTACTCCCACTTATCGGCTGGTTCTTATTAATAAAAGTCGGCTAGAGACCGGAGAAAAAAAATGCGTAAATATTTTCGTTCCCGAGGCGTATAAGGGCTTTATAATTGGAAAGGCCGGTGCCAATATTAAGGCGTTAAGCGCTAAAATAAATTGCCAGATATATCTTAAATAAGATATAGACTATGGCCGAGAATTAAAACCCCTCGGCCTTTTTTTATTGTCTTTAATGGTTTTTATTATAAATAATTTAGTTGATACATAAGTAGTTGACATATTTATTTTTATATGTCAAACTTATTAAGCAACAATATCGTGTGTCAAAAAAGTGGTCGATTTTTAAACTCTTTATTATTAAATTGCAATCTTACAAACTAAGTCTTAAATTATGACTGGTACTATTAAAACTTTAACCGATAAGGGTTTTGGTTTCATCACCGCTGAAGGCCAAGAGAAGGATTTATTCTTCCACAGCAATGCTTTAGTTGGTGTCCAATTCAGTGAATTACGTGAAGGCGATGCTGTTTCTTTCGAAACAGAGATGTCTCCTAAAGGTATGAACGCTGTTGATGTTAAGCGCGCTTAATACCAACTTCTGAATTAAAGAGGGCCCCGCCCGATTCTATTGCGGCGGGGTTTTCTTTGGGGATATATAAAAGATTTAAGTTAATTATTAAAAAATTAGATATTATAAATTATAAAATTATTATGAAAGATTTTAATCGTGGGGGAGGTTTTGGAGATAAAAGAGGTGGTGGCGGCGGTGGCGGATTTGGTCGCCGAGATTCTGGTGGTAGCCGTGGAGGCTTTAATCGTGGTGGCGGCGGTAGTTTTGATCGTCCAGCTATGCATCAGGCAACTTGTGCTGATTGTGGCCAAAGTTGCGAGGTGCCGTTTAAACCAACTGGTGAAAGACCAGTTTATTGCAGTAATTGTTTTAAAAATAAAGATGAGGGCGCTCCTAAAAGAGATGATAGAAGAGATGATCGACACGAGCACCGTTCAGAAAATCGTTTTGATAGCCGCTCAGAAAATCGAGAGTTCAGTAAACCAGCTGTAAATAGCGGCAGTTTTTCTAACGAACAGTTCGAAACTTTAAATGCTAAACTTGATAAAATTTTGCGTGCTTTAAATTCCGCTCCAGTTGTAAAAGAAGTTGCGGCTGTAAAAGAAGTTGCGGCTGTAAAAGAAGTTCCGGCTGTAAAAGAAGTTCCGGTTGTAAAAGAAGTAAAAAAAGAGGCAAAAAAAATTGTTAAGAAACCAGTAGTCGCTAAGGCTAAAGGGGTTGTTAAGAAAAAGAAGAAATAAGAGTATGGCTGAAGAAGTAGTCTTAAGATTTGATGATGTCAAATTTGAATATCTCCATAAGAAGCCCATTTTAGATGAGGCTTCTTTTAGTGTCCGCAAGGGAGCAAAAATAACGCTGATGGGACAGAATGGTGCCGGGAAAAGTACAATTTTTGGCCTGATTAAAAAAGAGTTAACTCTACAAAAAGGGGCTATCTCCGTGGCTTCCGGAGCAACTATCGGGACCGCTCGTCAAACAATTGCCCGTGAAGACTTGGAATTAACTGTTGAAGAATATTTTTCTAAAAGCTTTCATGAAGTTCCGGGAAATATTCGGAGCTTAATTGCTAAAGCCTTGGATGCTGTTAATTTTTCTATTCCGCTGGACAGAAAAATTGGTGATTTATCCGGTGGCCAACAGGCCAGAATTTTATTAGCCTATTCTTTGCTGGAAAATCCCGATATTTTATTACTTGATGAACCGACTAATAATTTAGATAAAGATGGCATCGATCATTTAATTGGTTTTTTACTGACTTATGATAAAACCGTTTTGGTTATTTCCCATGATGCTGACTTTTTAAATTGTTTTACGGAGGGGGTTATTTATTTAGATAGCTTTACTCATAAGACGGAAATGTATGTTGGTGATTATTATTCGGTAGTAGAAGAAATTTCTCGTCGCGTAGAAAGGGAACAGCGCCAAAATGCGCAGATGGAAAAACAAATTAAAGATCGCAAGGAGAAAGTTAATTTCTTTGCTCATAAAGGAGGCAAAATGCGCAAGCTGGCCGCTAAGATGAAAGATGAGACCGAAGAGCTAGAAGAAAACAAAGTTGATGTCCGCCGTGAAGATAAAACGATTCGTGATTTTACCATTCCGATGCAGGAAATTACTGGTGAAATTGTTAGTTTACAAAAAATAAAAATTATTAAAAATCATGAGCCGGTTACTAAAGAAATTAATTTGTCACTCAGAAAAAAGGATAGACTCCTAGTTATTGGTCCTAACGGAATTGGCAAGAGTACGCTTTTGCGTTCGCTGGTTTCCGGCAAGCAAGAGGGGCAGACTATTTTAGCAGGGGTGAAAGTCGGCTATTATAGTCAAGATTTTTCAACGCTTGATTTTGAGCAAACAGTTATTAATTCTTTAATGGGCTGTTTGGCGGATGGCTTAGGAGAACAGGAAATGCGTTCCACGGCTTCCGGGTTTTTAATTTCCGGTGAACTGATGGGGCAAAAAATTGGCGCGCTTTCTGAAGGTCAGAAAGGATTGTTGGCTTTTGCTAGATTAACTCTAATGCAACCGAGTTTATTAATTTTGGATGAACCGACTAATCATATTAATTTTCGTCATCTGCCAGTTTTAGCGGCAGCGATAAATAAATTTCCGGGAACAATTATTATGGTCAGCCATATGCCGGAATTCGTGGATCAAATTAAATTTACTGAAGAATTAGATTTAGGGAAGTTTTAAAAAATATCCGATTCGATATTTATATTAGAAAAATAAAAAAGGCAGGATTTGTTTCCGGTCTTTTTGTTTATGGATTCATTAGCTAATATTGACAAGAATATATCTTTA
>DASROX010000004.1:0-13586 GCA_035646675.1 Saccharimonadales bacterium (SeqCode) | reverse complement strand
GATTACTCTAGCACTAGGCGATGTAAAAACTTGTACTATCACTAATGACGATATCGAACCGCCAGCAAGCGATGACGGTAGCAGTTATAGTTATGTATCGCCCGTGCCTCCTCTTATTGACGTGGTGAAAGTACCCAGCCCCCTTGTTCTGCCAGACGGTCCTGGACCGGTAACGTACACTTATACGCTGCGCAATATCGGGACGGTTCCCGTAACTAATATTACGATGGTTGGTGATACCTGCAGTCCCATTGTCCACGTTTCCGGCGACACGAACGGTGACAGTAGACTCGATGTGGCTGAAACCTGGGTGTACACTTGCGTAGCGACGCTAGCAAAAACTCACACCAACATCGTCACCACGATTGGCTGGGCGGGCGGCATAATCGCGACTGATATTGCCAACGCTACGGTCATTGTTGGCATCCCGGTAGTGCCGCCCTTAATTCATGTCACAAAAATTCCCAGCTCATTGACTCTGCCCTCTGGAGGAGCAATGATTGTCTATACTAATAAAGTCACTAACCCCGGCACGGTGTCATTAAGCAATGTCCGACTTACCGATGACAAATGCGACCCCGTGAAATATATTTCCGGCGACATAAATAATGATTCAAAGCTCGATACTACTGAAACGTGGATATATACCTGCCAGACGAAACTCATTAAAACCACGGTAAACACCGTAACCGCCAGCGGCGAAGCTAATGGTTTGACCACTAAAGATTTTGCGATTGCCACCGTCATCGTTGTTCCGACCGTTGCATCATCAGTCATCGTTGTTCCGACCGTTCCAAAATTGCCGACCACTGGCGTTATCTCGGAAGATAATAACATTTTTGAAAATTTTGTTCTATTTTTTGGCTTATTAATGCTAGTCTCGATGTTTTTTTATTTGGATTTTAGATTAAAAAAATTATTTCAAAAGATCGTCTACCTTGCAGTCCAGGGCGTCGGCGATTCTTTTAACCGTTAAAATTCTTGGGTCAAGCGTGGCGCCTAATTCTATCTTAGTAATTGTATGTAAAGTGACATCGGCTTTTTTAGAAAGCTTGTTTTGCGATAAGCCAGCTTCCTTCCGATACTTCTTAATATTTTTAGCTAGTAATGTGGTAAATTTATTCATAAAATTGACTATATAGTAAAACTTTACTATAATTATTATATACTTAAAATTTTCTAATAAAAAGTATTCTTTTTAAATTTTTTCTTTAATTATTTATTTCCCAAAAAATTATTGAACACATTAATAACAAGTATACTCAATATAAAAAATAAATAAATTTTAATAATTTATCATTTATTGCTCGGTTGTCGCTAATCGGTAGAAACTTGGGTAAATGAACCGCAAACATTATGAAAAGTCTTAAGAAAATTTCGTTAACAACGTTAGCGGTTGTCGCCTTCGTTCTTAGCGCGTTTGGTTTTAATCAATTAAATATAGCGCAAGCCGCCACTTCGCCATCTCTGGGTCTAGCTGATGGCTATGCTGTCTTGGCTAGTACTTATACAAATACCTCAGCCGGAACAACAGTTAATGGCAGTATCGGATTTACGACTGGTCCGGCGGTCGCTCCTTTGGGGACACAGGTGAATTATGGCTCAAGTGCTCCTTATTCTACAGCTGGCTCTGATCAAGGTTCGGCCTTATCAAACTTAGATTCCCAGTCTTGTACTTTTAGTTTCGCGGCCGGAGCGATTAATCTTTCAACCGATACGACTCATGGCGCAATTGGCGTCTATACGCCTGGAGTTTATTGCATCGATGGCGCGATGAATGTCGGCGGCCCGCTTACTTTAAGTGGCGATGGTACCTATATTTTTCGATCAACCGGGGCGCTTACTTCAACCGCCGGAGCCACGATTACTTTAAACGGGGCATCTATTTGCGATGTTTTTTGGACCCCGTCTGCGGCTACTACTTTAGCGGCTAATACAACCTTTAAGGGGACAGTTATCAGTAACGCGGGAATTACGATTGGGGCGAATACTAACTGGGTTGGTCGCGCTTTATCATTTGGTGGGACGACTACTTCTGATACGGATACGCTTACCGCTCCGATTTGCACTCCCGTTCCGATTCCAACACCAATTATTACGTCTGCTCCGGTAATCGCGACGACCACAGCAATAGCGGCACCGATTAATTCCGTTCCTAACTTGCCGAGTACTGGTCTCGCTCCTAAAGGGGCAAATACGCCGTGGAATATTATTATTTCTATTACGGCATTGGTCTTAATTTTAATCCCCTTAATCGTAATTTTAAAAAAGAAAAAGAATAATTGAGATTTATTTTAGATTCATGAATGCAGTCCGGCTTAGAAATAGCAAAGGCAAAAAGAAAGGCTCTGCTCTAACGGAGCCTTTGCTTATAATAATTCTTGGTATTTTAGGGACGATATTTTTTTTAACCCTAATTTATTTAACATCTAGTTTAATTAGGCAGTATTTTCAATTTAAAGAAACCTCAACCATCAGTGGCCAGTCATTTTTTACTTTAGAGGCTCCAGCGCCTTTGTTTAATAATATTTTAGTTAAACAAATTCCGGTAATTGACACTATTTCTAAAATTGACACTATTTTCCAAGTAGTTAAACAGTCAGCTCCAGTTTCTCAAGTAGTTAAACAGTCGGATTCGGTGATGCGTCTTAAAATTCCTAAAATAAAGGTTGATGCACTAGTTGAGTCGGTGGGCATTATCGCTAATGGCGAGATGGGGGTGCCTCGGGGGTCTAATAATGTCGCTTGGTTTAATCTCGGCCCTAATCCCGGCGAAATCGGTAGTGCGGTTATTGACGGGCATTATGGTATTTGGCGAGATGGAAAACCGGCAGTATTTAACGATTTAACAAAATTAAAAATTGGCGACGAAATATTAATTGAAGATGGTAATGGCTCGACGATGACTTTTACTATTCGGGGGTTTAAAAGCCTTAATGATGATGAAGATGCAACCAGTATTTTTACTTCAAGCGACGGGAAGGCACACCTTAATTTGATTACTTGCAGTGGGGAATTCGATAAGATTTCAAAAAGCTATCCCAGTCGTTTAGTAATTCTGAGCGACAAAAAATAAATTCTTTTAAAATATTTATGAAGTTATTGAAGTTGAGCCTAATTAGCGCCCTGTTTATTTTATTTATTGCTTATCCGGTTTTTGCTTTTCCGGAGAACAATCTTTCAAGCCAATTAAGTGGACGAATATTGTTAGATGTTAATAATAAAGGGGAAGCTTGGTATGTTTATCCGGGTGATTTCCATCGTTATTATTTAGGTCGGCCAGCCGATGCTTATACCATCATGCGAAATCTATCACTGGGTATCTCCAATAGTGAATTTAGTGAAGTTGCCAGTAGTACCCCAGATCGTCTCAAGGGAATAATATTATTAAAAACTGAGGATCATGGACGAGCCTATTATATAAATCCACTTGATAAATCGTTAAACTATTTGGAAAAAGCAGATGATGCTTATAATATAATGCGTCACTATGCACTAGGCATAACGTCAACTGACTTAGAAACCATACCGATTGGAAAAATCATTTTAGATAGTTCCGGCCAGGAAACGGCTAGACAATGGCAATATTTAGGATTTTGGGGCGAGATTAATAACAATTATATTTCCGTGTTAGCTGAACCTAAAAATGAGGCTAAGGTCTTGGGCCGGTTTAACATCACTAACCGCGTTAAAGTGTTGGACATAAAAAAGGGTGATGGTCGAATCTGGTATCAAATTGATGGCGGCCAATATCCTGGTGCCTATGTTGATTCGGAATATGTGAGAGCAATCGCCCAGCCGGCCGTGGCCACCGAATTAATTTTGCCGAAATCAGTCAAGAACGGTGATTACTGGGTTGATGTTAATCTTAGAACTATGGTTATGGCCTTATATAAATATGACCAGGTGGTTATGGCGACTTATATTTCAATTGGCATTGATGATACCCCGACAATAATTGGGGCTTATAATGTTTGGCTTAAGTATCAAAAGACAGGAATGAAAAGTGCGGCTGGCACAATTCATCACCAATACAATTTAGCTGATGTGCCGTGGGTGATGTATTACTATGGTTCTTATTCAATCCACGGAACATATTGGCACGATAATTTTGGAGCAAAGAAAAGCGCGGGTTGTACTAACGCGACCCAAGGCGATGCAAAATATATTTTTGATCTTACCGGCCCTAAAATTGAAGAGGGATACTCAATTCGTTCAACACCAGATAACCCCGGCGTGTTGGTTAATAATCATTTTTAGTAAGTAAGTTTTATTACACTAAAGTTATATGAAATTAAAGGACTTAGACATTTCTGATGATTTAAATCTTAAACTTAAAGCCTCCGCTACTAAAAAAGAGGATATTAGGCGTAAATTAGTTATAACCGCGACTGGACTTCGTTTGAAAGCTAAAAAATTAGCTAAAACAGCCAAGAAAAAAGAAAGTGTTAGAAGTAAATTAGCTAAAACAGCCAAGAAAAAAGAAAGTGTTAGAAGTAAATTAGCTAAAACAGCCAAGAAAAAAGAAAGTGTTAGAAGTAAATTAGCTGTCGCCGCTAAACAGTTAGCAATAATTGCTAAGGAGAAGGAAGTTATTAGGCGTAAATTAGTGGTGACGGCGGATGAGCTTCGTCTAAAAGCGAGACAGCTAGCTAAAATTGCTAAAGAAAAAGAAAGCATCAGGCGTAAATTAGTGGTGACGGCGGATGAGCTTCGCCTTAAAGCCAATAGCATCAAACAGGTTGAAGCCAAAGAAGATGCGATTTTATCCTCGATTAACGACGGCGTGATGGCTTGTAATCGAGATGGTCAAGTGGTTCTATTTAATCATGCGGCCGAAGAATTAACCGGACTTTCGGCTAAAGAAGCAATCGGCCATAATTACAGTTACTCCATGAATTTTGTTAGGGAAAGCGATGAAAAAACCAGTGATGATTTTATTGGTAAAACAATTCTGAGCGGCCAAGCGATGAAAATGGCGAGCCATACTTTATTAGTCAAGAAAGACGGGCATAAAATATCAGTAGCTGATTCAACCGCGCCAGTTAGGAATTCCAAAGGAATAATTATTGGTTGCGTGGTTGTCTTCCGAGATGTAACCGAAGAAATGAAAATTGATAAAGCAAAGACTGAATTTGTTTCGCTCGCTTCTCATCAGTTGCGCACGCCGCTTACTTCAATCAACTGGTATGCAGAAATGCTTTTAGCTGGTGATGTTGGCAGTTTGAATAAAAAACAAAAGAGCTATTTAAATGAAATTTATAAAGGTAGCAAACGAATGGTTGCTTTAGTCAATGCACTTTTAAATGTTTCTCGGATGGAATTAGGAACTTTTACTGTTGAGCCGGAGCCCCTAAATATTATAACTTTGGCACGCAGTGTAGTCGCGGAATTTGCCCATCAGCCAGAACAGAAAAAAATAAAGATTTATGAGAACTATGCTAAGTATTTGCCGATTCTAAAAGCCGATCCGAAATTATTGCGCATGGTTATTCAAAATCTCTTAGCTAACTCGGTTAAGTATACGTCTGCTAAAGGTCATATAAAATTTGTTATTGCGCTGACCAATGTTGATGGAGTAGCCTCTGTTAAGGATAAAAAAAATAATATTTTAATTAAAGTATCCGACGATGGTTGCGGTATTCCCAAAAGTAATCAAGCTAAAATATTTACTAAATTATTTAGAGCAGATAATGTCCGCGCCAAAAATACGCAGGGGACCGGACTCGGCCTTTATATTGCCAAAGCAATTGTTGATCAATCGGGTGGTAAAATTTGGTTTAAGTCTAAAGAAAATAAAGGGAGCACCTTTTATGTTACTTTGCCTTTGACGGGTATGAAAAAAAAGAAAGGAGCCAAGGCCTTGATTTAAAAATTAAGTTTAAATTAATTATAAATTATATGGAGACATCAAGAAAAAAATCGGTTATTTTAATTGTTGATGATGAATCATCGTTGCGGCGTGCTCTGGCGGACAAGTTATCGTTTGCCGGTTTCGCGGTCCTTGAGGCTGAAAATGGGGAAGAAGGTTTGGCACTAGCTTTAAGCAGCCATCCAGACCTTATTCTGCTTGACATTGTTATGCCAGTGATGGATGGCATCTCTATGCTTAAGCATTTGCGCGAGGATAAGTGGGGCCGGGGAGTAAAAGTGATTATGCTGACAAATTTAGATGGCGACGGCAAAGTTGCTGATGCGGTTGTTTGGGGAACGCCAGAATATTTGGTAAAGAGCAACTGGAAATTGGAAGATGTCGTTACTAAAATTCGGGAACAGCTTAGCAAATAGTCTTTTCCGACTAGTTTTGTGGTGTAGAAAGACTGTTTAATTAAAACCGTTCCCACATCGTCCCACTCTCTCCGCACTAGAGAAAATAAGGCAAGTTTGCCTTATTTTTTAAAAGGTAAGGAAACCCTGCACGAGCTGCCAGCGAGTGCGGGGAGGAGGTTATTGGCTTAACCTAGATACTAGTATCACTAAGCTTTGTTTCTGGGTTGAGTTGATTGGGGTATCGTGCTAGACTTAAATAACTTAAATTTTAAAATTATGGATTATTCACAAATTATTAGACAAATGTCGCCTTGGTTTTTAAATCATGGCTTAAAAATTATTGCCATTATCTTAATCGCTTTGTTTATTCGGCGTTTTAGTGGCCTATTAATTGAAAAGCTTATTAGGAGGATGGTAATTGCTGGACGCTTCTCGAGTAAAGAAGCTGAGAAAAAACGGGAAGATACGCTTATTAGGATATTTTCCGTATCCGCCACCATCCTTATCTGGGGACTGGCGCTGTTAATGGTTTTGCAAGAATTAGGGGTGGCTATTGGCCCCTTATTGGCCGCGGCGGGTATTGCCGGTTTAGCTTTTGGTTTCGGTGGTCAATATTTGATTCGCGATCTTATTAGCGGTCTTTTTATTATTATGGAAAACCAATATCGGATTGATGACGTTGTTTGTTTCGGCGATATTTGCGGTTTAGTTGAAGATATTAGTTTGCGAATGACAACGATTCGAGACTTAGACGGAACTGTCCACCACGTTCCGCACGGGGAAATTAAGACGGTCTCTAACCTTTCTAAAATTTTTGCTCGAGTTAATATGAATATTGGAATATCTTATAGTGCTAATTTAGAACAAGTTATTTCCGTGGTTAATAAGGTTGGCCAAGAATTGGCCGACGATTCAGTTTGGAAGGATCAAATTATAAAAGCGCCACAATTTTTGCGCGTTGAAGCATTTGCTGATTCAGCTATTATGATTAAAATTTTAGGAGACACTCAGCCCCTGAAGCAATGGGATGTCGCTGGAGAGTTAAGAAAGAGAATCAAGATTGCTTTTGATAAAGAGGGTATTGAAATTCCATATCCGCAAAGAGTTATTCATCAGAGCAATTCTTAATTAAGAATTTTGCTAATCTATGAAAATACTCGCAAACAAAAAAACTCCCTAAGAGGAGTTTTTTTATCTGTGCGCCCAGCAGGGCTCGAACCTGCGACCTTATCCTTAAAAGGGATCTGCTCTACCAGCTGAGCTATAGGCGCAATAAATTTAGGCTTATTTAGCTATAATTATTGATGTATTTGATAATAACAAAAGATTTTTATTTTGACAAGAGCTAGCCCTGATTTGTAAAGTAAATTTTACTTTTTCTATTTTCTCTCTCGTCTGGTATAATAAGAATAAGAATAAAAAATATTTAAGTTTAAGTCTATGAACAGAAAACTTTATTTGGTTGCCGGAGTTCTCGTGCTTATGAGTATTGCTTTGATTTTCTTTATGAAATCACAAACATTGGTATTTATGGATACTGAACGTAAAGAACAGAAAGCTAGAAATACGGCCGCAAATGTTAAAGAAGATAGTCAGGCAACAATAAGCGTTTTGCCGGTAGGTGCCTTTGGTGACTTAGCCAGTTTAGGCAGTGGAGTTAATAATGGCGTCAGTGGCCAAACAATGGCTTTGGGGCTTAACGGAGGCGGTGGGATGGTTAGTCCGGAAATGGCCAGTGCGGAAACAGCCAAAGCTTCATTGTCAGTTACTTCCGGCTCAAGGCAATCTGAAACTAACGCTCCGATTTCAGCTATTGCTAGCGACATGAAAATTATGCCCCCTTATTATGGCTTTAAGTATGTTTATAAGGGAGAAGCGCTTAATTTAGAGGACGCAAGCGCGGCTGTTTATAGACGCGTAAAAGGTGATGACGTTATAGCTAAGAAGCTGGCTGATTTAATTAGTAATTTAGATATTTCTGGTTTTAATATTTCTGCTTTCAGTAATTTAAAGGCGACCAACTTAACATTAACGGAAGATAAAGACTTGGGGTTGGTGATTTCTTTTGATTTTAATGAGGGTAATATTAATATTTATGAAAATTGGGAGAAATGGGCTTACCCGGAAAGAGATGCTTGCGGTAATGATCAAGCTTGTTGGGATAGGTATCGTTTAAAAATCAGTGATGTCCCGGCTGACACTGATTTAATATCTCTGGCTAATAAATTTTTAGCTGACCATAAGGTTAATCTTGATCATTACGGAACTCCGTTAGTTGATAATTATTGGCGTGATAATTATGAACAAACCGCTGATAAAACTAATTTTTATATTCCCGAATATATCAGCGTTATTTATCCCTTGTTGGTTGATGGTCAAGTAGTGAGAGACCAAAGCGGCAATTATGCTGGTTTGCGAATAACTATTAATTTAAATAAAAAAGCCGCTTCGGGTTTAAGCGGTTTAGTGCCGTATCGTTATGAATCTTCTCAATATGACTTGGAAACTTCCGCTGAAGCGATTATTAAATTAGCGGAAAATGGTGGTTGGAATGGTAATTATTATATGCAAACAGAAAATGTGCAAACGATTGAATTAGGTACTCCAGAAAAATCTTACGTTCAAATTTATCGCTATGCCAATAATCGCAATGAAGAATTGTTAGTTCCGGCTTTAATTTTTCCAGTTATTAGCACTCCAGCTGCAGTAAATTATTATGGACAAAAATATGTCGCGGTACCGTTAGTTAAGGAAATGTTAAATAACTTTGGTAATCAGCCAGTCCCTATGCCTTTAATATTGAGAGCGGGAGGCGGCACTTCTGGTTCCGCTGGCGCCGCTACGGGAGTGATGGAAGTCGTTCCGGTTACTGAACCGGCTGATTTAATGAGATAATAGTAAATAAATGTTTTACCCCTTGCAATTACTAGTTAATTGGTTAGTTTATGATATTTTTAATTTAAGTAATACTTCTCATTTAGGGGTGTCGCTTAACTTTTTCTTATTTGATTCTTTAAAGATTTTGTTTTTATTGTTGCTTATAAATTATTTAATGGCCGCGATTAGACATTATCTTCCGATTAAGAAATTGCGCACTTTTTTAGCAGCGCATAAATTTTATGGTTTTGATTATTTGTTGGCTGCCGGTTTTGGGGTAATTACCCCCTTTTGTTCCTGTTCGTCCATTCCCTTGTTTGTGGGTTTTGTTGGTGCCGGTATTCCGCTGGGTGTAACTTTGTCATTCTTAATAACTTCACCGTTGATTAATGAAGCGGCGGTTGTTTTATTTATCGGTTTATTCGGCTGGAAGATAACTTTAGTTTATGTTGTAGCGGGAATACTTTTGGGGGCTGTTGGCGGTTTTATTCTTAGTCGTTTAAAATTAGAAAAATATATTTCTGAGCAAGTGGTAGTTGACGCTAATCAAAAAAATACTGGCCCAGTAGAAATAAAAAAGATTCCCTGGAAGAGTTTATTGAAAATATTTTGGCGGGAGGGTTGGAAATTAACTAAAAGTCTAACCCCTTATATTTTAGTGGGTGTGGCTATCGGTGCCTTAATTCATGGATTTGTGCCAACAGGATTCTTTGAGCAGTATATTAGTGCTCGCAATCCGTTAGCCGTTCCAATTGCCGTTATTGTTGCCGTTCCGTTTTATGCTAACGCCGTGGGTGTAATTCCGATTATGCAGGCCCTGGTTGATAAAGGCATCCCCTTAGGAACGGCTTTAGCGTTTATGATGGCGGTTGTTGGCCTGTCTTTACCGGAAGCTTTTATTTTAAAGAAAGTCATGAAAACCAGATTACTTGTTTCTTTCTTCGCGGTTGTTTCTTTAAGCATCATTGTTATTGGTTATCTATTTAATATTTTTTTGTAGCGACTTGACCATTTTTTTATTTCATTTAAACAATAATAATTAGCTATTCTGGATTAACTCTTTTAAAAATTTAAAGCGATGGGGTAGGGCGAGGGCGCTTTTTTTATCAAACCACTTTAAATCCAAGGCTTCATTATCTATTTGCATCTGGCCGCCGATTATCTCGCCCTGGAAAATCGCGATTTCTACGAGACCGTCGGCTGGGTTGCCGCTATATTCAATCCTGGGCATGATATCATGATAAATTTCTTTTATTATTTTTATTTGATAACCGCTTTCTTCCAGGGTTTCGCGAATTGCTCCTTCAGTAAATGATTCGCCAGGCTCCAGATGTCCGCCGGGAAAAGACCAGAGCCCACGAATGAAGCGGCCGTTTTCTTGAAGTAATAAAACTTTATTATCTCTTTTTAAATAAACAAAGGCTACTTGAGTTAGCTTATTTTTCATATTTTTATTTCCATTTTATAGTTGGCCTTATTGTACTATATAAAAATCTAAAAATCAAAAATAGCCATCAATTCATGATATTTTTAAATATAAAAAAGCCGTAACTGTTGAAGTCACGGCTTGTATTTTAGTACCTTATCACAAAGAAAGCACTGCCCATCTGGTGTAAGTGGTCATATCGTAATTCTACGATACATTGTCCAAGCTTAGTTTTCCAAGATTTATACAGTTCAAACGATGGTGATAATTTAAGAACGGTTTTGTTGTATTCGCTGTTTATTCCGGTAGCAAAACCAAATAGATTATTGCCAAGCTGTTTGCCCAGCATAATTTCATAGTTTTGAATATCGGCAGCCTGTTTCCCCTCAATTTTTACAGTCAAGGTTCCTTTCGTAACAATCGGAGAAAAGTGAAGGTAGTAGAAGGGGGTAATTGTCAGATAGCTAGTTGCTAAGATGTAGTTTTCTTGGCAGAAAAATTTTTGATTAATCGCGCCAAATCCGGTTTGTGATTTAAACCAAAAGTTTTTGGTTTCCGGTTGGTAGTTTATAAAAGCAAAACTGCCAAATCTTTGTAACTCTTTTGTTCCGATGTAGCCCCAGTATTGTTGCTCTTGTTTTCCGAGAGCCACAAAAGCATGTTTAGGGTGATAAGCTACCCAGGTATAGTAGGCATTGCCTTGAGCTAGCCCCTGGTTATCCAAGTGCTTAGTCGCTATATAGGCTTCAGTCGTAAAATTACCATAGGTCAGTCTGGCCCCAATAAAGTTCCAAGGATCTTTGTAGGAGTTAACGACGTGCATTGCCTCGAATAGAGCATTCAATTTGCCAAATTTGGTATTAATCATAGCATCAAAGGCAAATTGATCGTGGGAGTTTCCGTCCCCAGTTTTAATAATCATGCCGCTTAAATTGCTTGTAGAATTCGACCAGACGTTGGGAATAATAATTCCTAAGACATCTCCGCCACTGGCTTTATAGTCATATTTCAAGGTAAAGATTGGATTTGTTATTTCAATCCTTTGGACTGAAAGTAAGGTTCCTGATCCGTTAGCCTTGATAGCACTTTCTAAATTTACCGATTGGCCGGTGCTTTGGTTAGAACTCAAACAAACAATTAAGATGGCGATAATTACAAAAATATTTTTCATGATTTTTTTTCTTTTAATTACTTTAATAATTGATTTTTAGTTTTTCTTAACTAAGAAAAACTTTTGGGCAACTATTAAGCAACTAGCGGAATTGGGTCAGGATTAGTTTGGAAGCCGGGGCGTCTTTTAGGCGCTGGAGGCAGAACTAATTCCCAAGTCAGGGTCATGATAAACATCTTTTTTTGTGTAGTGAGCGGGATTACCACCACGAGGTCGTGTCCGTTTTGGCTGGAATCATGATGTTGAAAATCAGGTGGCGCTTTGATGCAAACCTGACATTTAGAATAATCAGCGGACTGATTTTTCGTAGTGTAGGCCATGGACGGTGATACTAGCAACATAATGAAAGTTGCTATCATCGCCGGCATTAAAGCGTGCTGATAAGATAGTCCTCGATTTTTTAGATAATCTCGATAATCGCCGATTTTTAAATCACTGATGGCAAAGCGCTTGATGTCTGCCAATTCGTTTTCGGAAATTAAGGAGAAAATATCAGACTTTCTTCTTTTTAGATCAACACTCATAGCAAAAGTGCGGGTGCTGGTTCTAGCCTGGATAATCCAGGTTCTAACAATGACAATAGGATAGAAAATTAAACAAATCAGAAAGCTTAACGGATTGTTAATGCTTATTTTGTTTTTTCGTTCATACCACCATGTCCATAGTAACACTAGTGCTAGAGGTAGATTCTTTAGGTAGAAGCCTAAAAACCAGATTAAGAAACTAATAAAAGTGTCTTGCCAAAAAGTCGGACTGCTACTTTTGATTTTGAATTCCGCCTCTCTTTTTTGGGCTTCGGGGTCAGTAATGTTTAAACATTTCTGTTGCGCGGCTGATAGCTGCTTCATGTACTGGCCATAACCCTCATCAGAATCTGACTTCCGGTGTCTGGTAACATTTTCATTCATCCTTGCCATTAATACGTTAATAGTATAATTAACGTTGAGTAGAGCATAACGATCGAAATCGTTATTTTTAGTTTTTAGTCTTATCTCCGTTAAATCGGCGAAATATTCTTCTGGGCCGTAATTATCGCCCAGATTCTCAGCTTTATCTATTTTTTCATTTAAATATTGATTGTCTGCTCTTCCTAAATCAGCTTTTATCGGTGCCTGCTTTTCGGCTGGCATAGTGCTAATAAAAGAGAAGAAACCAATATTTTGCAGAAAAATGATAGCCAAGATTACCTTAAGAGCAATTCTTACGATCTTTTTCATTTTTAGCGTTTTTTTGTTTATTTGTTAAAGAATATTACCCATTTTGAGTAATAGACAATTATATCACATTTTTATTGTTTTGTCAAGATATGAGCATTTTATTTAGATATTTTTTGTTTTTTAATTAAAAAAAGACCCGATATCCATCAGATCTTTTTTATTTCTCAAGTCATTACAGAACGGACCTTTTTAAATGATAGATGTACAAGGCGCTACCAAAACATAGTGTCCCCATTATAATAAATAATGTTTGAAAGCCAAATATTGTAACTAGGACACCACCGACCACTGCTCCTATAGAGGCGGTAAAATAGTTTGTTGATTCCCAAGCCCCCCATTGTGTTCCTGATTTATGCCCACTAAGATGTTTGGAGTAAACAGCGTCAAAGGCTGGTGAATAGATGGCTTCACCAAGACCAATAATAGCTTGAACTATAAATAGAAAAATAATTGAATTAACCCAAAAATATAAGAAGAATCCGGTTCCCATAATTATATAGCCGAGGACAATAATTAATTCGTTCTCTTTTATTTTATCGCTGTATTTTCCAGATATTATGGTTGTTACGCCGGCCACAAAAGCAAAAATTCCCCCAGCAATGCTGGCGTCCATTAAATCTCCACC
>DASROX010000003.1:0-5941 GCA_035646675.1 Saccharimonadales bacterium (SeqCode) | reverse complement strand
GATCCATAATAATGCGGAATGCCCGCGTATCATTTTCATTGTTGCCATAATTTTTTTTAGCGATCTCTTCAATTTTTTCCTTGGCTAATGTAAACAAATCCCCTAAAAACACATCGGGGTTATCTGCTACTGCGACCACCATTCTTTCCAGACCGCCCCCAAAATCAATATTTTTATTCTTAAGTTCAGTAAATCCCTGATTGGTTTTTACAAATTTCATAAAAACATTATTCCCAATTTCTAAAAAACGTCCGCAATCACAAGCCGGATGGCACGGTTGGTTTTTCCATTCGGATTTTTCGTGCAAACCTAAATGCTCACCAAAATCCCAAAACATTTCGCTATCAGGCCCGCCCGGTTCCCCAATCGGCATTTCTTCCGGACCACCCGCCCTGGACCACCAATTTTCTTTTTCATTGTAATAAAAAATTCGTCCCCCTTGCATACCATTAATTTCAGCCTCATCCATTATCTCAGCTTCTACACCTAAACCAGCAAATTTATTTTTCCAAAGTCCAGCCGATTCTTCGTCCTTGGGGATGCCCAACTTTTCATTACCTCTATAAACTGAGATATATAATCTTTTAGGATCTAATTTTAATTCATTAGTTAAAAACTCAAATATCCAATCTATCTGCTCAGCTTTAAAATAATCGCCAAAACTCCAATTACCAAGCATTTCAAAAAATGTCGTATGTCTATTATCACCAACTTCATCCATATCTATAGCTCGAAAACTTTTCTGTGAATTGGCAATTCTTGTTCCTAGAGGATGTTTTTCCCCGAGTAAATAAGGGACCATGGGTTGCATGCCGGAACTAGTAAAAAGGGTGCTGGGGTCATTTTCCGGAAGCAAGCTCGCGCCAGAAATAATAGCATGTCCATGCGCTGAAAAAAAATCTAAATATTTTTGACGTAATTCGTTAGCATTCATATATAAAATCCTAAATTTATGTTAGACCTTACTATATTATATTAACTTCCTCACTTAAATCAAGGTCAAACTTCTTTTTGACGGCCGCCTTAACCTTAGCCACTAAACTCAAAACCTGTTTAGGACTAGCCCCGCCTTCATTAACTAAAATTAATGCTTGCTTTTCATACATTCTGACCGGTCCAAATTTTTTTCCTTTCAGCCCAACTTGCTCAATCAACCAGCCAGCCGGAATTTTAATTTTATTACCCTGACCCGAAAAAGACGGAATCTCTGGATATTGTTGTTGTAATTTTTTAAACTTAACTTTAGTTATCTCCGGGTTCTTAAAAAACGAACCGGAATTAGGTAAAATATAAGGATTAGGTAGCTTACTATTTCTAATCTCACTAATAACGTTCACGATATCAGAAATAGTAATTTTTTTAATGCCCTTTTCAGCCAATTTTTCCTTGATTGAACCATAAGCTAATTGAAAACTGGGCGTAAGCGCCAAAGAAACAACCACCGAATAGATAAAATAACGCCCCTTAAACTTATTTTTAAAAACACTATCGCGATAAGCAAACTGACAATCAGCCGCCGAAAATATTTTTTCATGACCAGTTTTTAAATCAATAGCCTTAAGATGATGGAAGGAATCTTTAAATTCTACTCCATAAGCACCAATGTTTTGTACCGGAGCGGCACCAACCGTGCCATAAATTAAAAATAAATTTTCCAAACCATAAAATTTATGATCCACCGTAAAGGACACAAACTTTGACCAAGCTTCCCCAGAAAGACCTTCAACTAAAACTCGCTCAGCCCCTTTCTCTAAAATATTAATGCCTTTAATTTCATTTTTTAAAACCAAGCCCTTAATCCGCTGCGAAAATAAAATATTAGAGCCGCCACCTAAAATCGTTATGGGCTGTTTATTTTTTTTAGAAAATTCCAAGGCTTCTAAAAGCTCTGCTTTATTTTTTAAAATTGCAAAATAGTCGGCCAAAGCGCCGACCTTAATGGTTGTGTATTGTCCAAGCGGATGATTGGTTTTTATTCTTAACATATAAATATATCTAATTTAGCGAGTCTTATTCTTCTAGCTCGCCGACTTCTTGAAGCTTGAGGAGTTTAGCATACAAACCGCCATGAACTCTAGCTAATTCTGAGTGATTACCCTCTTCAGCCACTTGTCCATTCTCTAGGACAATTATTTTATCAGCATTTTTAATAGTACTCAAGCGATGGGCAATAATAATCATTGTTCGTCCACGACTAATTTTTTTCATCGCGTCCGAAATTAAACGTTCACTCTCGCTATCTAAACTAGAGGTAGCTTCGTCAAAAATTAAAATTCGAGGATTAGCTAAAATAGCCCGCGCGATTCCTAGGCGCTGGCGTTGGCCACCGGATAATTTAATCCCCCGCTCACCCACTAAAGAGGCATAACCCTTGTCTAGCTTAAGAATGAATTCTTCAGCATTAGCAATTCTAGCGGCCGCTTTAATTTCGGCCAGCGTTGCCTCCGGCTTAGCATAAGAAATGTTCTCGGCCACCGTCAAATCAAATATTTCCACCTCCTGAGGAACAATCGCTAAAAACTTACGAAAGGCTTTCAAGTTATAAGAACACAAATCACGATCATCGAGTAAAATATTGCCAGATTGAGGATCATAATGACGATATATTAAACGGGCAACTGTGGTTTTGCCACCACCGGAAGGACCGACCAGCGCCACAACCGAACCGGAACTTATCTTAAAATTTAATTTAGAGACCGCCGTACTTGAATTATCACCATAGGCGAAAGAAACATCTTTAAAAGTAATTTTACCAATTATTTTTTTCGGAATAAATCCCCGTGTTTTATTTTTTATATCATCAGATGCGTTAAATAATTGTAAAAGACGCCTCACGCCTTCTCGCCCTTCCTCCATCTTGTCGTAAAATCTGGTAAGACGATATAAAGAGGCGTAAGCTGTTTCACTGAGGGTAAAGACAAAAATTAAACTACCAACAGTCATTGATCCTTTGGCTACCAGGTAGACTCCTAAGAATAAAACAGTAGCTCTACCAATATCCGCGATGGCGTTGCGCACTAAACCGATTTTCATCATCCAACCCCATTGCCGATCTTCGTTTTCTCTTAAATTATTTTTAATTTTCCCGAACTCTTTCAATTCCCGGTCTTCCTGAACAAATGACTGAACAGCGTTAATATTAATAATGGATTGAGTCATTTTTCCGGAAGCGGTTTCATAATCGCGATATATCTGTTTTCTAACTGGATACATGCGGTGATTAGACCAATAAACAATCACGATAAATATACTAGAAAAGAATAAGAAAGATAAACCAATCCGCCAATCAGACCAAAATAAAGCCGCCAGCGTAAAAGTTAATTGAATAACCGTCGGCAAAAACTCCCAAAAAAAATTATTCAAAAATTCAGAAATCTTATCAATCCCTTTTTCTATTTTAATTATTTTAGCGCCGGTATTCTGTTTTTCATGATAACCTAAACTAAGCGAAACCAGTTTCTCCTGCGCCTTCATGCCTAAAGTATATTCAACTTCCACCAATAAACGCAAAATCTTGCGATCACTAAAATAATGGATAAGAGAACGAAGTTCCTCGGTAGTTAAATAAAGAACAACCAACTTCAATAAAAAAATTATTCTATCTTTATCAAAGTTATTCAAACTATCAATCACTACCTTTAAAAGATAGGGTTTTAATAAATCAAGGGCACCGATGAATAAAGAAATGATAGCAATTTTTAGAAAAAAATGACGAAAAGGACGAAGCAAAACCCAAAAATCAAACCAAAAACTACGACGTGAAGAATTAGCCGACTGCGGCTTTTTAGAATTGGAATTTTTTTTAGTTATCACTTTTTTTGAATTCCACATAATAATTCTTCAGCAACCCGGAAAACATCACCCGCGCCCATTAATAAAATTAGATCATTGGCATCAACTTGCTTATGTAAATAATTAACCACCTGAGCAATATTTTTAAGGTTAGAAACTGACTGGGTGATTGAATTTTGTTTATTAAAACTCTTAATCGCCTTTACCAGCTGGGCGCTAGAAACGCCGCCTTGTTTTTCCCGCGCCGAACCGTAAATATCCAAAATTATTAACTCAGCCGCTTCTTTAAAACTACTCACAAAGTCATTAAATAAAACTTTAGTCCTGGTAAAAGTGTGGGGATGAAAGACCACGCGCAATCTTTTATACGGATAGTGATGCCGCACCCCCTCTAAAGTTGCTTTTATTTCGGTGGGATGATGCGCGTAATCATCAATAATTAAAGCCCCTTTATATTTTCCTAAAATTTGCGCCCGTCTTTCCGTACCCCGAAAATCAAAAAGATATTTTTTGATATTGGCAACCGAAACCCCTAAATCACGAGCGGCGGCAATCACCGCCAGGGCATTATAAATATTATGTTTTCCCCAAAGCCTAATTTTAAACTCTCCTAAATTATTAACCAGAAAATAATAATAACCATTCTTAATTCTTAGCCCATGAGCTAGGTAATCAACCGCCTCATTATTATAATTCTCATCAGCGATATCGTAATTTATAATCCGCGCCTGACAATATTTTTTAATTTTTCGACTTAAGCGGTCGCGATGATTAGTCACTAAAAACCCAGAAGCCGGAATTCTTTTGATAAAATCAGAAAAAACTTTAAGATAACTTCCCTCGGTCTTAAAAAAGTCAGGATGGTCATAATCAATGTTATTTAAAACAACGCCATTAGGATTTAAATATTTAAGCTTATTTCCATATTCATCTGCTTCAGCCACAAAAATTTTTCCACTTCCCTTTAAACTTCCACCCTTAAACTGGGGAACGTTAGAACCGACAAAAACATTAGGATTTTTTCCAGACTTACTAAGAACATAACCCAGCCAAGCCGAAACCGTAGTCTTACCATGACTACCGCAAACCGCTATTCCCTGATGAGCGCTAAATACCTCCCCCAAAGCCTCAGAATAAGTCAGTACGCGCGTTTTTTTAAATAAGTCGGGATTATCACGAATAGTTTTCATTTCAATATTATTTTCCGGAGTATAGGCTATCGAGTGAATTATTAAGTCAGCCTGCGTCGGTAAATTGACTGAACTAAATGGCGTTTTAATTTTAATCTTCAAGCGCGCCAAAATTTTATCAGTCATAAAAGTTTCCGCGATATCAGAACCAGAAACGGAATCCCCGCGCGCCACTAAAAACTGAGCTAGAGTTGTCATACCCACCCCTTTAATGCCAATCATGTAAATTATCCGATTTTTTTTCGGCATAATATTTATTAATTAACAGTTAAAATTTCTTTAATGAGCGCCACCATGGTTTCGGGGGCGTTTCGCTTCATAACTTTAGAAATATTGGTCGCTAGCTTATTAAGCAGTTCTTGGTCATCTAGAGTCTTTTTTATTTCGGCGGCCAAATTAACGGCATTTAATTCCGCTTGTTGCAAAACAATGGCCGCATGTAAACGCTTAAAAATAAGAGCATTATCTTCCTGCTGTGATTTAGGAATTGGAATTAAAATCGCCGGTTTGGATAATTCGCATAATTCAGTCAAAGTAGCTAAACCACAACGAGAAACAACTAAACTAGCGGCGGCCATCAGCTGAAAAATATCGTCAGGCGATAACAACTCAAAAACCTGGTAATCACTAACAGTCGCTGACTCAGTTATGCCAACAGGTAATTTCCCTTTACCAGTAACATGAATAATTTGGGCAAAATCTAAAATCTCTGTTTTCGCCGCCATAATTAAATTATTAATAGCTTCCGCGCCAGTAGCACCGCCAGTTACTAAAATCAAAGGCTTAGTATCTAAAAGATGATATTTTTCTTTAATATTTTTAATAGCGTCTTCTTTATTTTTTAAAGTCCCCGTCGGATTGCCGATCCAAACAGCTCTTGACCCGTAATCACGCAAAGATTTTTCAAAAGTAACGGTAATAAGCCGAGCGCTCGGAGCCATTAATTTATTGGCCAAGCC
>DASROX010000002.1:0-11117 GCA_035646675.1 Saccharimonadales bacterium (SeqCode) | reverse complement strand
AATAGCTCTTTCATAATAACTATCTAAATCCACTTGGTCGGCATGGAAAGAATACAAATCTTTCATTAAGAATTCGCGACCGCGTAAAAGCCCTGACTTAGCTCTTTTTTCATTTCTAAACTTATTTTGTATTTGAAAAACAGCTAACGGCAATTCGCGATAAGAATTTATAAATTTTTTAGCAAGCGGAGTCACTACTTCTTCGTGGGTAGGACTAAGCGCATATTCCTTTTCATCAGAGCCAGCAGTTTTAAATAAAACATCAAGCGTATCCCAGCGTCCAGTTGCTTGCCAGTTTTCTTTAGGAGCTAACGATGGCATATTAATTTCCTGACCATCTATGGCTTCCATTTCCTCTTGAATAATGTGCCTTATTTTATTTATCACTTTCCAGCCAAGCGGCAAAAAAGAATAGACACCAGCGGCAGATTTATCAATAAAACCAGCCCTGATAAGTGCTTGGGCATTATAGCTAGCCTCATCCTTAGGCAGCTATTTTATCGTCTTAGTAAAAAGTTGAGATTGTTTCATATATTTACTACTATCCTATCCAAAAAATGAGCGCTTGTAAAGCTTCATTTTTTCATGATTTTTAAGGCTTGCTTAACTCTTTCCCCAGTATCTTTCAATTCCGAATCGACGCTTCCCAAAGCGGCCCGCGCCTCGCTCAGCGAATACCCTAAAGACATCAGCGCATCCAATTCATCACTAGAGACCAAACTCATTCCCGTTCCTAATTTAGAGCTAGCCGCTATTTTCAAAATTTTATTTTTTAATTCCAAAACTAAACGTTCAGCTGTCTTGCGACCAATGCCGGAAACTTTGGTTAATAATTCCGCATCGCCCCTAATAATTGATTCTTTAACATCATCAGCACTCGCCATTGCTAAAACACCCAGAGCCGACTTTGGTCCCACGCCTGAAACCCCGAGTAGAAGTTCAAAAAGTTCCAACTCTTCTAAATTTTTAAATCCATACAAATCAGCCGCTTCTTCACGAACATGATGATGCGTAAAAACTTCCAGAGACTCACCCATTTTTATTTCATTTAAAAAATTGTCGCTGGCAAAAATCGCGTAACCGATATCATGAACATCTAAAATAAAATAATTACTGGATTTAGAAATAATTGTACCTCGTAAATAAGAAATCATATTTTAGATTTAACTTTTATAGATTCCGGGCTAAGCTTTCTTCTAATCACCGCAAACTCCGGTAAAGACGCCTCTTTCCCTAATTCCAGCAAACATTCCTGAGAACCGCCACCGCCATGAGCTTCAGTTAATTCTTCCTGCGTCTTGGCACTCAGCAGTTTTTTCAATTTCATTTTAATTATATCATAATCGAAACCAATAATCTCAATTTCATCACCGAGCTTAATAGTGTTGTGAACTTTGAATAGCAAATTTGAATGATTATTTTTAGCTTTACTAATTTTAATTGCCTGTCCGCAAAATTCCCAAGCGCTCTTATTATGAGAATTAACAATATTCTGGTCGGCCTTATCACTCAATAAAAAACCGGTTGTATAACCGCGATGAACAAGTTTAGTTTCTAACTCTTGATATAAATAAGTTAATTCTTTTTTTAATTTAGGCGCAGCGGTTTTTTTGGCAATTAAATTTAAAGCACGCCTATAAATAGCGCAAACCGTCGCTTGATAGTAAACGCTCTTCGCTCGCCCCTCTATTTTAAAACTAGTAACTCCCGCCTTAATTAATTCCGGCAGTTGCTTGAGTAAACATAAATCTTTAGAATTCAGGAGATAAGCACCATGTTCTTCTTCTACTAATTCCAACTCTTCTTCATGCCCTTTAGCTTTTATGGTATAACGGTTAACGTCATACTGCCAACGGCAGGGTTGAGCGCAGTCACCTAAATTTCCGCTTCGATTAACAAACATTTTAGATAAAAAACAACGACCAGAATAAGCCATGCACATTGCCCCATGAATAAAATATTCTAGTTCCAGTTTCGGCAAAGCGCGATGAATTTGTTTAATTTCCGCCAAAGTCACTTCCCGTCCTAAAACGATACGACTGACGCCCTGAGAAAACCAAAAACGAGCAGCCGCTAAATTTGTACAATTAGCTTGCGTGGACAAATGAAGTTCCGGGCGTGGTAAAATTTTCTTTATTAAACTTAAAACGCCAGGATCAGCCACAATAAAAGCGTCTACGCCCAGTGGTTTTAATTTACGCAAATAAGCTTCTAACTTATTAAAATGTTTATTATGCGCAAAAATATTAACCGTAATATAAACTTTCTGGCCACGCTCGTGTGCATATTTAAGCGCCACCTTAATACCATTCAAATCAAAATCATTAATCCGAACGCGCAAAGAAAAATCTGGAATACCTAAATAAACCGCATCAGCACCATAAGCGAGCGCTGTTTGCAACTTCAACATATTTCCGGCCGGAGCCAGTAATTCTAAATTCGGATTCTTCAATTTTGACGTCCCTTTTTTCATAGCTTAAAATCGTTTTACTCTAATCAACCCACTAACTGAAATAACCTCAATCCCTTGCTTCTCAATCTCATCTAGCAATAAATTCATTCCCAGAGAATCGGAAGCCATATGACCGGTAATAACGACATTGATATGATATTTTTCCGCTTCTTTGCGATGTTCCTCGGACATATGCATGCCAATAACCGTGCCAATACCATACTGAGACATCTTTTCATAAATATCTTTGGAGCCGCTTGTGCCACCAGTAAATTCGGTAACGACAATTTTACCGCAACTACTATCTTCGGAGCCGGCAAAAATCATCGGTCCCGCCTTCCGCTTCTTAGCCTCAGCATATTCAGGAATAGAGTTTAGGAGTTCCATTAAATCACCAACGGTATCTAATTCTTCTTTTTTACTCTGAATTATTTTTTCCATGAAGTTAGCGCCCAAATTATCCGCCGGTGTATGAATGCACATAAAATTCATATCCAATATCCTGGCGGCATCAACCGCGCGGTCATGATTAATCGGCGAAATTCCGCGATGCACTTCGCTAATTCGTGATTTAATTACTGATTCGGCAATATTTATCGGTATGCCATAATTGGCTAGAACCTGAGCCTGGAGTTTCATAACATCTGATAAATCAGCCAAAGCAACGCCTTCGGGATGATGGGCCAGTACTAAATCAATGCCTCCTAATTGTTTAGCTAACATGAGTTCGGCTGTTTCCATGTCAATGCCGACTAAAATCTTTTTTATCTCACGGCCATTATCAAATAAAATGCGAGCATCAGAGTAGGGATTGCTTAATTTTTCCGTATCAAAATCCGCCTTTTCTTTTTCTGACATGGCTTCATATTTTTTATTCACGCGTGCTAACTGTTTTTTCACTTCTTCTTTTCCACGCAAATCAGAATCTATTCCTAGCTTAATTGCCAGGTCGTAAATTTCTTCGGTCTTCATATATTATTATCTTTAACTATTAATAAATTTATTTTTGTTTCATTAAGCTAAACCGCGAAGTTTTTTTATTCTCTCTTCTACCGGCGGATGAGTCATGAAGACTTTCATTAACCAACCGTGTTTATTTTCGCCTTTAAACGGCGAAGCGATATATAGATGTGCTGTCGCCCGATTGGCAACTTCTAAAGGCTCTTGATCGGCCGAAATTTTTTCTAAGGCCCTCGCCAAGCCTTCGGGGTAACGTGTAAGCAGGGCCCCGTCAGCATCGGCCGCGAATTCTCGCTTACGAGAAATTGTAAACTGTAACATATAAGCAAACAGGGGGGCTAAAATAGATAACACAATCGCCGCAATTGTAATAATTAACTGCATTTGATTGTTTTCGCTACTACTCCGCCTACGCCCGCCAAAAAATGACCAACGTCGAAACCAATCAGCCAATAAAACCACGAGACCAACTAAAACCGTGACAATCGTGGCCAGCAAAATATCACGATTACCGATATGTGATAGTTCATGAGCAATCACTCCCTCTAATTCAACCTTATCTAATTTCTGTAACAAACCGGAAGTGACAGCAATTACCGCATGGTCCTGATCACGACCAGTCGCAAAAGCATTTGGGGCGGTATCGTCTATTATATAAATTTTTGGTGTCGGCAGACCGGCGGTAATACAAAGATTCTCTACTAAATGATAGAGCTCCCGATTAGAATCATGATCTATTTCATGTGCCTTGCTCATGGCCAGCACCATTTTATCACTATTATAATAGGCAAAAAAATTAGCGATAACACTAATAAAAACCGCGATATACAAAATAGTAGAGTCATCCATCGCGACGCTAAATATATAACCGACTATCATAATAAAGACAAAAAACCCGGCCAGATAGGCCCAGGTCTTTCGTTTATTGGAGTCGCTGTTAGTATATAAACTAGCCATATTTATTCTTTCTTTTTA
Source organism: Saccharimonadales bacterium (SeqCode) (assembly GCA_035646675.1). Classification (GTDB taxonomy): domain Bacteria; phylum Patescibacteriota; class Patescibacteriia; order Patescibacteriales; family UBA12465; genus UBA12465. The sequence continues at coordinate 6,730 of DASROX010000002.1, read as the reverse complement.
CCGAAGCCTTCAAAAGCCCTCAAAGCTTCGATTGGTGTCATAAAAATAACCGTATTTGATTGATCAGAAGAAATATCATTAATAGCTTGTAAGGTGCGAAGATGTAAAGCGCCATCAGACTCTGCCAACATTTTAGCGGCTTGAGCGATATTAGCGGCCGCGGCTAATTCACCTTCAGAATTAATAATCACCGCCCGCTTTTCTCTTTCCGCTTCCGCTTGCTTAGCAATGGTTCTTTCCATTGATTCCGGCAAAGAAACATCTTTTAACTCTACATTATTAACTTGGATTCCCCATTCATCCGTTTCTTTATCAACAATTTCTTTAATCCGGTCAGCAATTTCATCACGCTTACTTAATAATTCATCCAAAGTTACCGAACCGACAATATTACGCATGGTAGTTTGGGCATATTGACTAATAGCATAGAAAAAATTTTCTACTTCAATCACCGCTTTTTCCGCAAAAGCAACTTTATAATAAATAACGGCGTTAACAGTTACGGAAACATTATCGCGAGTAATCGCTTTTTGGTCAGGAACGTCCACGGCTTTAACGCGAATATCCACTTTTTTAAAGCTTTGAAAAATCGGAATCAAAATGCGCCAGCCCGGTTGCATAATTCCGGAAAATCTACCCATCGTGAAACGAACGCCTCTTTCATACTGATTAATCTGCTTCAAACTGCTAAGAACTAAAACACCGATAATGATTAGAAGATAAACTGCAAATCCCATATAATTTTAATTAAATTTATTATTTTTAAGGGGCTAATTAAAACTTAACTTCCACGGGTTTCTTTTCCGCCGCATCTTCAATTTCAAAAAACTTACGAGAGCTGAATTTTAGCCAGCCAGCAATCATATTATTTGGAAAAACTTGAATCTTGGTATTGAAGTCACGAACATTAGTATTGTAGAAACGTCGAGAAGCTTGAATCTTGTCTTCCGTGTCGGTTAACTCTCTCTGTAATTCTAAAAAGTTTTGATTAGCTTTTAAGTCTGGATAGCTTTCCGCGAGAGCAAAAATTGATTTCAAAGTTCCAGATAAAGTATTTTCGGCCTTGGCTTGTGCTTCAGCATCGCCGCTTTGTTGGGCAGACATGGCCTGATTACGAGCATTAATTACCTTTTCCAAAGTTCCCTGTTCGTGAGCAGCATAACCCTTAACGGTTTCGATTAAATTAGGAATAAGGTCGTAACGACGCTTAAGTTGAACATCAATGTCGCTCCAAGCTTCGTCCACGCGATTTTTAAGGCGAATTAGACCGTTATACACAGCGATCATTAGTAAAACGATTACTGCGACAACCCCCAAAACCACATAAAGAGTAGTCATAGATTTTTTAATTATTTGCTTAATTAATTTATTAAACTTTAAGATATTATAACAGAAATTGCTTATTTTTTCAAGTTAACATCTTGGTCTTTCTTTTTAAATCCGATTCTAATAGTTTTATATTCAGCAGGATTGAACCTAACGCTCTGCATCTGTTTCTCAAAACCATCTAGGACCTTATTCTTAAACTTGAAATAAGATATAATAACGGCTGCCCCTAAAACTAGTGGCAGTAAAAAAGAAGCACTAAGGACGGAACCATTATAATCAATCTGGGTTACCAAAATAATTATTACCACACTAACCAGAATGTAAGAGCGGCCAACTATAAATCTAACAACACCCATTAATATCTTTTGGGCTGGTGGCGGTATTGGTTCTCCTTCATTGATAGGGTTCCCTTCATTGATAGGGTTCCCTTCGTTTTCAATCACCATATTATTTAATTATTTTTAAACAAATAGTGACTGCTTGGCTGTCAATCTTTATTTCCTTAGTATAACTAGCGTCTGATAATTCATTAACTAGAATCAATGATTCGCTCAAAGTTTCTTTGGCAATATCAGTACCCATTTTTTTAATAACCTCAGAAACTTCTTCCGACTCAGAAACAATGCTAACATCAACCTTGTCCCCTAAACTAAGGCCCTCGTCTTTACGCGATAAATTAATAAATCTAATAAGCTCGCGTTTAATACCTTCTTGCTTTAATTCTGGGGTGATTACTGTATCTAGTTCTACTTCTAAATTTTCAAAACCAGCGGCTAAATCCAAGCTCTTGATATTTAACTCGTCCTTAATTAATTCCTGATAGGTTTTATCTAAATCAATACTGCCTTTAACAATCGCCTGATTAAGCATCTGTCTAATCTTAATGCCGGCGGCATCACGCTTAGCCAGTCCAATCTCGACTATACTACGCACGAAAGTCATCTTCTCTAAAACTTCGTCCTTTTCAATTTTTAAAGCCACGGGCCAATTTTCTAGGTGAACGGAAGCCTGTTCATTCTTAAAATCAAGCCCATTTAATTTTTGCCATAAATTTTCCGCCATAAACGGCATAAACGGCGCCATTACCTTAGCTAATTCCGACATAATTAATTTAGTTGTCAGAAGGGCGTTTTTCTTATCGCTTTTGTCATCTGACTTAAAGCGGTCACGGCTTCTTCTTAAATACCAGGTAGAGAATTCATCAATGAACTCAGTAATCGGACGCATCGCCTTAGGGAGATTATAGGCCTCCATAGCGACTGAAACTTCTGCAAGCAATGTATTAAATTTTAGCATCAACCACTTATCTAAAACATTTTTACTATTTAAAACTTCATTTTTTAAATCTCCATAGCTTAAATTTAGAAAAATATCTTGATTTTCTTGCGCATAAAGTTCATAAAATTTATAAACATTAAATAGGAGCATAATATTTTTGCGCAACGACTCCTCCGTTCCCTTCTCGGAAAAATTCAAATTTTCCGCCGCCATAACCGGTGAAGATAAAAGCTGGGCTCGCAAAGCATCGGCGCCATATTTTTCCATCACCAAATAAGGATCCGGGTAATTTTGTAAACGCTTAGACATTTTTTTTCCGTCTTCAGCGAGCACAATGCCATTAGCAATAACATTTTCAAAAGCATTACTATTTTTAAGACCACCAGAAATGACATGCAAATAATAAAACCAGGTACGGGTCTGATCTACACCTTCGGCAATAAACTTGGCCGGAAAATTATTTTCTACTTTCTCTTTATTTTCAAACGGATAATGATGCTGGGCATAAGGCATGGAACCTGATTCAAACCAACAATCTAAAACATCGGGCACACGCTTCATCGAGCCGCCACATTTTTCACAGGCAAAAGTTAAAACATCAACTTTATCTTTATGAATATCAGTAATTTTTTTAGCTGTTAGTCCTTCTAACTCCGCCACGCTACCAATAACTTTTCGCTCGCCACAAGCACATTCCCAAATTGGAATGGCGCTTGCCCAAAAACGTTGACGAGAAATTGACCAATCACGCGCTCCTTCCAACCAATTTCCAAAACGACCTTCTTTAATATGTTCCGGGGACCAATTAATCTTTTTAGCACTTTCTAAAAGACCAGCTTTTATTTTAGTGACCCTTACAAACCAAGAAGAGGTGGCATAATTGATAAGCGGTGTATCACAACGCCAACAATGCGGATAGCTGTGTTCGTATTTTTCTTTATGAAACAGTAAGCCGTTCTTAGCTAAATATTTAATAATTTCAATATCAGTAGCCGTATGATCGTCAATTGGTTTGACATGCAGACCGGGAAAATCAATAACTTCTGGCTTAAAATGCCCATCCATCCCGACGTGCTGAACGAAAGGTAAATTATTAGCCTTACCCAGATTCATATCGTCTTCGCCAAAGGCAGGCGCAACATGAACAATGCCGGTACCATCAGTTGTGGTTACAAAATCACCAGCATAAATCTGCCAACCATTTTCACGGTTAGCCAATTTGGCATCGCTGGCATAATAATTGAATAAAGGTTTATAAGCTTTACCAAGTAGATCAAAACCCTTTAGCTCGGAGACGACTTGATATTCCTTGCCCTTCATTACCTCGGTTAATCGCTCTTTAGCTAAAATATATTTAACACCATCAATCTCAACCTTTATATATTCAATTTCCTCCCCCACCGCCAAAGCGACGTTGCCAATTAAAGTCCAGGGCGTAGTTGTCCAAGCCAAAACAAAAGTTCCCGGCTCATCTACTAATTCAAACTTAGCAATCACGCTCAAATCTTTAATATCGCGATAACCTTCGGTCACTTCCGATTGCGATAAAGTTGTCTCACAACGCGGACAAATATGCATGGAACGATAATCCTGATAAATCAAATCCTTATCCCATAAATCTTTAAAAACCCACCACACCGATTCCATAAAATTCAAATCCATAGTGCGGTAGGGATTTTTCATATCCACCCAGCGCCCCAAACGGCCGATAACTTTCTCCCATTCGTCAGCATAAGTCATCACTTTGGAACGGCAAAGATCATTAAACTTACCAATTCCCATGGCTTCAATGTCTTTTTTCTGTTTAGTACCCAATTCTTTTTCGACAATATTTTCAATCGGCAAACCATGGCAATCCCAGCCCCATTTACGCTCCACCCGATAACCATTCATCGTAAAATAACGCGGGACAACATCCTTCATGATACTGGAAACTAGATGTCCGTAATGTGGGGTACCGGTCGCAAATGGCGGGCCATCATAAAAGGCATAATCACCATATGGCGCCTCTTTAGCGATTGACTGTTCAAAAGTTTTAGAATTATTCCAGAAAGCTAAAGCCTCCTCTTCCATTACGACATAAGGACTTTTTGGTTTGGCGTTTTCGGATTGTTTATTCATATAATATTTTAATTTATTTGATGACTTCTAATTTTTGACTGATTATTTTAGCGGCATATTCGGCCGTTGATGGTTTATCAAAGACAAATTCTCCTTTAAACTTTTCCCCTTTAATTAACAGCGGCAACCAAAAAATATCATCAGCCCACATTCTTTCATATGGAATATCCTCAAACTTAAACCACTGCGGACGCATCTCTTCGGTTTCGAGCGGTTCGCCGGAAAATTCAGTAACTCGGAAAACGTGGACTTGCAAATCAGGCGTCGCATCGGCAAATTTAAAATTTAAAATACCCGAGTCTTCTAAATTATTAGCAACAATATTGGCTTCTTCTAATAATTCTCGCGCCGCCGCTTCGACAATTGTCTCGCCTAATTCAACTTTGCCACCAAAACCGTTCCATCGGCCCGCCCCAAAGCCACGTTTCTTCATTCCCAGGAGAACTTGATTGGCTTGGCAAATTATCACCAGCGTCAGTTGTTTCATTTGGTTATAAAAACTTAATCAATTCTTCCGGAGTTTTAACAACCCCGCTAAATAGCACTTGCCGAAAAATTTCTGGATCGCTCTCATCTTGAACATAGATTGGCTTATTGAGAGCCGCTGCATAACCAATTTCCATACTAGTACTTATCCCGGCATAACCATCCTTATTATAGACATAAACAATATCGGCCATTCGTATTTTATAAAAATGATCGTGAGTTAATCCTAGCGCCACAAATTTTTTATCAAACTCCTTTATGTCATCCCAAACTCCACCGGAAGCTCGATAAAAATGGGGCACAAAAACAATCACGCCGAGCGCCTTTAACTTCTCAGCAAATTCTCTGGCCTCAACAGCAAAACGATTACTGCCACACATAACAACTGATTTCATATTTTTATATTTCAATTTTTTAATAAAATTTTATCTCCCGGTCTCCGGCATCTTAATCCATTTATTAGCTTTTAGATGCCAATCGGAAACATCGGTAGTCTGAATTTCATCCCAAATTTTCTTAGCCGATTCCGTATATAATTTTTCATTTCTAACCAACTTACGAAAATCCTGAAGTTTAGCTGGCAAAAGCGAGCCACGTTCTTCTAGCTCCTTTAGTTCCAAATCAATATCCAAATTATCAGCGTCTTTGACAATTTTGGCTTCCAAAGAATTGCGTTCTTCATATTCCTTAAAAATATCCGTATAAAAATCGGAAAAGATTGTTTCAGCTAAAGAATCATGAGCGGCTCTATCATCATTAGCTTTGGTATAAACTTTTTGAATGTAACCTAAATCTGAAGTTCTGGTTTCCGAAATGTCATGCACTAAAGCCATCCGAATAATTTTATTCTCATCCACCCCTTTTTCCATTCTAGCAAGCATTAGCGCCAACCAAACAACGCGATAAGTATGCTCATGGACACTGGCGCAATCCAAGCCGAAATGCTGACGCCAAGCACGCGGCACATTACGCATCGTCCCTAATTCAAATAAAAAATTTAGATCATTATTCATATTTTTATTTCTTTTTTCTTATTCGGTAAAAATTTTTTTTGAGAAATAACCGATTTGCCAATTTGCTTTTCTAATTCTTTTCTAGCTTTGCCAGCGACACCGCCTCCCTTTTTCGCCACTATTCTATTTTCAATAAAATTCTTCGGTTCTTCTGTTTTAGAAATTTCAGTAGTTGAGGCCTCAGCCAGCATATTTAAAACTAACTCTAAATTAGTCATGTTGTCGCGTAAATTTTCTTTTTTTAAACCTTTAAAATTTTTATAATCCTTAGTTTTTAAACCGGCCCAGGCAAAAGTTATATCATCCGTTAGAATCGCAAACTCATTTCCCGTCTTAATGTCTCTCTTATTCCACTCATCCGTTAAATCCTTCCTGATTTCTATATTCTTCAACCTTAAATCAACCCATTCCTTAGAATATCCTTTCTTTAAATAAGTAGCCAGTCCTCTCTGAATTGCCTTCTCTGGATCTTCAACTTCTTCCACTCGTTCATAACCGACGCG
>DASROX010000001.1:0-8183 GCA_035646675.1 Saccharimonadales bacterium (SeqCode) | reverse complement strand
CTTTACCACTACCCTTATTAATTAAATCTTCATTTAAACTGGTGTCTAAGGAGTAAAGATTGCCATTATCATTTAAGCCGCTAAAAATGTCTTCTGCCTGAAAACGGATATCACTAGCTAACAGGGCGGTCTTCCCTACCTGCTCAGCATTTGGAACTAATTCCAATTCGAAGCCAGCGCGGTAATCATCATCACTAGCCACTAAATTGTCAATTTTCCAAATTACCTGGCGCGAATCTTTGTTATAAGTTAATTTACCGGCCAAAAGCGAAGAATTATCGGTAAAATTAACATTCTTTGGCAACTTAGCACTCATCACAAAAGTATTAAAATCACCACTTGGTTCGGCCTTAAAAAATACCCAAAAATTAGTCGGCAAACCAACGATTGGCGGTAAAGGACCAAAGCCAAGCTGATCCCCTTGCGGACTATTATAATAAACCGCGGCTTGCGCTTGAATACTGGCGGCTACTTTTACATTCGCCAAAGGAATAATATTTTTGAATAACTGTTTATAAAAATAATATTCGCTATTAGCTTGCCAAGTTATTAATTTAGCATTTTTAACGTCAGCCTTAAAATAGAATTTTAACATTTTAGACGTTGTCGCTCCGGCGGGAATATCCGCTATTATTATTTGCGTACCAGAGATTTCAAACGGATAAATATTGGCATCATCTTCAGAAGAGTCTTCCTCTATCTTCGTAATCGCAAAATCATTATCTTCAACTACAAAATTAAAAGCTAAATTTTTAATATTCTGATCACCATTATTCTTTAAAATTATTTCCGCGCCTACGGCTGAATTGGGATAAATAGAGCTTTCCTTAACTTTAATCTCGGCCACGAGTGGTGGGTTATTAAGATCAATTTGCGGATTAGCCGGCGCTATCCAATTCGGTAAATTAATTTTTCGTAAATCGATTTTAGGATTATACAAATAAAGACCAACGACAATAGAGACCAGCGCCACAATAATAGTAATTAAAGAAATATCTAAAATCAAATGCCATTTATTAGGTCGATAAAATCTTTCCATGCGCCATTTAAAATGACGCCTTATTCTTTTTATCATATGCGTAAATTATTAATAGAAATTTTTTATACCGGTTAAAAGTTCGAGCTGACCATCATAATTCATGTCACTGAGTGAAATTTTTATACCATCATGATAACTCGCGTCAAAGGCAAAAAACTGGGCCATTAACTCACCGCTTCCCGAAAAAACTCGCACATGGGGACCGCCTCCGGGACCGGGACCGGTAACAATATCAGCCAGGCCATCGTTATTTAAATCTCCAACTGCGATATCTAGGCCGCCTTTAAAACGTTTATCATAAGCCAGAAAACTAGTTTTTAAGTTACCGGCGAGCGTGAATATTTTAACAGTTGGCTCATCATCCTTTCCGGCTCCGGTAACTATTTCTGATTGACCGTCACCATCGACATCACCAATAGCAACACTCACGCCACCTCTTAATTTTTTATCGTAAGCAAAGAAACTATTTCTTAATTTACCGTCAGCGCTATACACCATTACTTGTGGTCCGCCGCCAACTGGAGTTCCGGTTATTGCTAATTTGAAAAAACCGTCATTAATTTCGGCAGCTAAGTCAAGTTCTTTGCGAAAAAGATTTCCGTAAGGATAAAAAGCGGCTAAACGAACACCGTTCTTTTCTAAAAATATCTCTCCTTGCTTGGTAAATAAGCTGACATCTTCTATTTCGCTTCGATTACCCTCAGCAATAATAACTTGCTCTCCCGCCGGATAAGCATTGGAATAGGAAAAGGCGCCATTTTTTACCTGCTGGCCATAAATATTAAAAACCCGATAAAAATAACCATTAACGAAAGCGCTGTTAACTATTGTATCGGATTTTTTTAAAAGGACGACGCCATCTTGAGAGTCTAATTTTAAATAACTAATTTTTTCTCCATTATTGAAAAGCGGATCTTGCAAGCCTTTAAGTTTTTCGAACTCCTCTTGTTTAAAAATATAAGATTGACTTTTAATAGTAGAGTTAACAACTACTGAAGCAAATTTAAAATCGCGACGCCACAAGCCTGATTTCCAAACAGAATTATCAATATCTAAAAGATTATAGGCCGCACTTCGAGCTGGACCGAGATTAATATCATACTCGTCATACCACCATAATTGGTTGTGAGCGGTGGTATCATAGTCAAAGCTATAAAAACCATTTCCCAAAAGAGTGCTGGTTAAACCAAAACGAAAAGCGCTATAATCAAATTGATTTTTTCGATTAACATTAATGATTGGTACTTGTGGATAACGATTAAGCGCCGGATATTTTAAATAACTTTCCATAGACCCTGCCCAAGTACCACCGTTTTCCCAACTAGACGGAAATGATTCTAGCATCATGCCATTAATTAACTTTTGATAGCCGGCAAAAGTGTTGCCGTTACCGGCAATAATAAAATTATCACCGACAAGAGCCCTGGTTTTTTCCAACATTTTTTTAAAACCAGCCGACCATAGATTATTAGCTTGAGTAATACTGTCCTGTTGACCGTCATTATTTAAATCAAGATTGCCGCCATTTATCCAAGCAATATCACCCCAAGTGTTATCATAAAATACACCATCAAAGAAACCGCCGCCCGCAATTTTATTATTAACAAACTCCGGTAAATAATCATTAAATTTATTTCCGGCCTGATTATTCCCGGCGCCATCGGAAAGGTTAAGCATGTACGTATAAGGCCAATTAGAAATACGATTACCATCTTTATCCCGGAGCCACCAACTATCAACAATATTTTGACTTAGCTCGCTGCGTAAATAAGCATTGGTGCCGCCCGCCGAATTTTCAATCCCATCAATAATTTCCTGAGAAGTAACATAAGCCAGAATAATAACTTGAGGATTAAGCTTTTTAATTAAAGCTAGCGCTTCGGGGCTATTTTCTTGAACCTCCATATCTAGAACTAACAAATCCCACTTAGCTAATTGTCGAGCTTCGTCGTCGCTTAATTCCCATTTTAAATAATAATTAGCTAAGCGCGGATAAACACTTTTAAGACTAGCCGCCTGTAAATTAAGCGGCAACAATATTAAAATTAAAAATAGAAAACCCGTAATTTTTTTCATGACTTCAAATTTTCTTAATTATCTTCATTTTTTCTTAATTATCTTCATTCTCTTAGGGAGATACTGACGTAAAACTTTAGGAATAATGACCGAACCGTCAGCCTGTTGATTCTGTTCCAAAATCGCCGGTAACAAGCGACTAGTAGCCAATCCGGAAGCATTTAAAGTATGAACAAACTCATTCTTGCCGGTAGCCGGATTTTTATAACGAACTTGGCCGCGTCGCGCCTGGTAATCAAGCGCATTAGAAGCGCTGCTAACTTCCTTATAAATACCCATGCTCGGAATATAGACCTCGATGTCGTAAGTTTTAGCCATGGCCGCACTAGCATCGCCAGCGGCTAATTTAGAAATTTGAAAATTTAGATTTAAGCCCTCCATTAATTTTTGCGCGTTATTTACCATCTCCGCAAACATTTTCCAACTTTCTTCCGGCTTAGAAAAAATAAACATTTCAATTTTATTAAACTGATGACCTCTTATCATCCCGCGTTCTTCTTGACGATAAGAACCGGCCTCTCTCCGAAAGCAAGCGGAGTAAGCAAAATATTTTTTTGGCAATTCTTCGATTGGTAAAATCTCATCACGATGATAATTTCCCAACATCATTTCACTGGTAGCATTTAAACAAAGAGCATCTTGGGTCCAAAATAAATCATCACGAAATTTTGGTAAATGTCCGGAAGTATAAGCGGATTTTTCACTTAGTAAAAACGGCGGAATTAAAAATTGATAATTATTTTTGGTATGAAAATCAATAAAATAATTTAACAAAGCCCACTCCAGCTGTGCCCCGACACCAGTATAACACCAGAAGCCCGCGCCAGACATCTTAACGGCACGTTCATAATCAATTAGCCCTAAAGAAGTGGCCAGTTCAACATGGTCTTTAGGTTCAAAATTAAATTCTGGCTTCTTACCATAAGTATAAATAACTTCATTATTTTCTTTTCCTCCCGGGAGAACATCTGCCGCCGGGATATTAGGCAATTCCGCCATGGCTTCTAAAAATTCTGTTTCTACCGCATTTAAATCTTCTTCCAATTTTTTAATTTTTTCGCCAAGCGCTTTCATCTCAATGATTGTCTCTGAGGTGGGCTTACTTTTGGAATTTCGATTTCGTTCGGCCTTTAATTCTTCAGAAGCAGCAATTAATTCGCGGCGTTTATCGTCAAGGGCAATTACTCCTTCCAGATTAAGCTTATCCGCTGACATTCTTTTTAAAAGTCCGGTTTTAACCTCGGTTAAATTTTCTCTGATAAATTTAATATCCAACATATTTTTAAAGGTTAATTTATTTAATTGATAACTTCACCTCCGAAAGCTTCAAGGAGATTATTCATCATCGCTCCGGAATCTTTTTTAATATCCGCCACCCCGGCGGATAAATCAGTCCTGGCCAAATCCGGACTTACCAAATCCGGGGCAACGCTAGCAACGGATTGATTTTTTTTAATTTCCAAATTTTCGTCTAAACGAGAATTTAGGGCAACGGCACCACCAAAAACTTCCGCTAACGTACTTTCGATAATACTTTTAATGCTATTATCACCAACTCTGTCTTGATGAAATTTATATTTAAACAATAAACATAAAATGCCATGATGGAGCGACTGGGGTTCGCAATTTTGTAAAACGAAAGATAATGAGTGATTATGTTTTTTAATTTTTACCAAAAATTCTGGCCACTTTTCTAAAATATCAGATTGATTCAAATCAGGCGCGGGGTTAGTAAGTTTAATTTTAGCGGGTTCTATTTTGGCCGAGCTCGATGTCGGTTTTGACGCTAAAGTTGAATTTAAATTAGGAGCAACTGTTTTTTGAGGCTCAACAATTAGAGACTTAAACTGCTCTTCGCTCAGCTGGCGTCCAATATTTTTTTCGCCCAAACAAATTTCTATTATTGCTAATTCTAACGGTAACTGCAAAATAAGTTGATTCTTTTCATTATAAGATTCTAATAAGCGGCGCGTATAAAATACTAAATTATCAAGTGTTAGTAAGCCGAGAATTCCGTTAACTCTAATTTCTAAACTATCCCCCAAATTCAAACCAAAACTATCTGACAATTCTGGATTAACTTTACTCAAAATCATTTTACGCAATAAACTAATAAGATCACTGTTAAAATTACGGATATTGGTACCGCTGTCTATAAGTGAATTAATTAAGTTAATTGCCTTAGCCGCATCTTTACGCGCTAAGTGTTCCAATAAATCAACCGCCTCACTGCTGTTATAATGGGGGATTACTAATTCCGCCTGCTCCAAGGTTATTCGTTTATCACCGAGGGAAAATATTTGCCCCAATAGACTTTCAGCATCGCGTAAATGACCGCCACTTTTTCTGGCCGCCGCTTCCAAAACTTCATCATCGATTTCAATTTTTTCTTTATCGGAAATATATCTTAATTTTTTTACAATGTCGGAAATACTGATACGTCTAAAATCAAAACGTTCGCAACGAGAAATAATAGTCAACGGCACTTTATGAATTTCGGTGGTACATAAAATAAAAATTACATAACTTGGTGGCTCTTCGATTGTTTTTAAAAGGGCGTTAAAGGCCGAAGGTGAAAGCATGTGCACTTCATCAATGATAAAAACCTTATACTTTGTCACTGAGGGCGCGAGCCTGGAAAAAGAAATAATATTTTCCCGCACATTATCGACTCCCGTATTAGACGCAGCGTCGATTTCAATAATATCTAAATTATTGCCACCAGCGATGGAAAGACAATTAGCACAGTGACCGCAAGGCTCATATTCCCCTTCTTTTCTGGCTAAACAATTAACTGATTTAGCCAAGACCCTGGCTAAAGTAGTCTTACCAACCGCCCGCGGTCCACAAAATAAAAAAGCTTGAGCCAATTTTCCGGCGCCAATTTCGTTCTGTAAAGTAATTTTGATGTGTTTCTGTCCTAAAACTTCAGAAAAATTTTGGGGACGATAATCACGGTATAAAGTAGACATGAATTTTTATAATTTAATTTCCGTGCGTCGAGAGATTTCCGCCTCTACTAAACGCGCATTCTGACCATATTTTAAACGCGACAATGATCTAATTTTATCTTTCATTCCTTCACGCTTAACACCAATCATCGGCCAAATGGTATGTAAAGAAAATGGTCGAGCAGCGCTATTATCAATTAATAATTTAATATAGGCGGTTCCCTTGTCAATATTTATCAAATCGTATTCGTTAAAGACGGGAGCAAATTCTTTAACCAAAAACTCAGCATCCTCAGAACCAATTTTAAAACTGACCATGGTCCCGACGTTACCAAAAACTGCATCCTTAATTTCGGTATTATTATTTTTGGAAAGCTGTCCAATATATTGATGGGCAATAATTAAATTAAGCGCATATTTTCGAGCTTCCGAAAGTATCTGACAAATTGAGTTAGTGGTAAAGTTTTGAAACTCATCAATATAAAGATAAAAATCTTTACGCGCTTCACTGGGCATATCGGTCCGTGATAAGGCCGCCATTAAAATCTTACCGACCACAATCATTCCTAGCAGATAAGCATTCATTTCTCCAACCGTGCCTTTAGGTAAATCAATTAATAAAATTTTCTGCTTATCCATGACATCGCGTAAATTGAAAGCGCTGTGTTGCTGACCAATGATTGGCCGCATCATATCATTAGAAATAAAGGAGGTCAATTTAGAAGTAATGTAAGGAACAATATTGGCCAGAGCTGCTTCCCCACCCGCCTTTTCAGCTTCATTAACCCAGAAGTCAACGACAGTTTTATTGCGACAATTTTTTAATTTTAAACGCCGAAATTTTTCATCCGCTAAAACCTTAGGAATTTCCATTAAGGTTGAGCCGGTCTCTGGATCATCCATAACTAACAACATGGCGTTGCGCATATATTGCTCAAACATCGGACCGCCAGTCGCTTTTAAGTCATAAAGCTTATCAAGGATACCAATCATTTCGTTAATCACAAAACTTTTTTGCTCCGGATAACGCGGGTCATATTCCAATAAATTCAAAGCGAGCGGACGCTCTAAATCGGAAGGTGAAAAAATAATTACATCCTCCGCTCTTTCTGGCGGAATTCTTTCTAAAATATCGGAGATTAAATCGCCGTGCGGATCAAGAACACAAACTCCCTCGCCGTTTTGAATATCTTGAATAGCCATATTGGCTAATAAAACTGATTTACCAACACCGGATTTACCAACGATATAGGTATGCCGTCTTCTATCGGCACGCTTAATTCTAATATCTTTTTTAACACCCCGATAAATATTAAGCCCCAAAGTTATGCCTTCTTCCGGAACATCAGCCGGTGCCGGCGCCGCCTTAGCCGTTAACCATAAAATATTTGGTGTTTCGGTAGTGCTCAGCGGGAAATGAAAAATACTGGCTAGCTCTTCACTATTTAATAAAAAACTAGTTTGCTCTCGAAAATGACGATAAATAAAATCTTTAATAATTCTATCTTGATTTTTTTTACGTGCCCGGGAAAAAGAATTACCATAGCTAAAATTATTATATTCCGCAAAAGCACTAGCGATATTTTCTAAATAAAGATTAGCTTTTTCTTTGGTTTTAGCAAAACTCAAAACTCTTAAGTTAACATCCAGGCCAGCTTTCAAATTCTTCTCCTCCATCGTTTTTACCATCTCCTCTTCTACGGCGCTTAATCTTTTTAGGGGCTTACCCTGAGAATTCATGCCGGTTGAGTCATCATTTTTTAAATTAACCTGAAATAAGGCGCGTAGCGGATGACTATATTTTAGACCCAAAGAAACTGAGTTCTTACGATGAATCATAAACACCACCCGACGCACTTTGGCGTGCCAAGATCTTTTGGCACTTCTAACTAAATATTGAATCGCTAAATTTTCTCCCTTTTCCAACTTAGACAAAACATTAATTACGGAATTCATCGGATCAATATCCATTTTCTGATAAGTCTTGATTGGGAAAATAAAACTTTTGGTAGTTTTTAAATAAGCGGCCGCCACTTCCCCGTTTAGGCCAAAAGAATTATAATCTTCAACTTGTTCAATTACGGCCGCGGGATAATGAGCCTGAATTTGTTGCTCTA